>JAGTUY010000466.1 GCA_018224455.1 Desulfosarcina sp. | reverse complement strand
TCACTTTAGCCTTCAGACCGCTGTCTTCGAAAACCGCTTCGATTACCAGATCACAGCCTTCCAGATCGTCGGCGGAGCCGGCGGCCTTGATACGACCCAGCACTTCGGCTTTCTGTTCTTCGGTCAGGCTGCCGCGGCTGACTTTCTTCGCGAGCAGCTTTTCGGAATAGGTTTTGCCTTTCTCGGCGTTTTCCATTGATACGTCTTTCAGCACCACCTCCAGGCCACGGGTTGCGGTGGAATAGGCAATGCCCGCACCCATCATGCCCGCGCCGAGAATGCCCACCTTGCGGAAGGTTTCCTTTGCCACGCTCTGGGGGCGGCTTTCTCCAGCGTTGACGGCGTTGAGCTGGAACCAGAAGGTGCCGGTCATGTTTTTCGCCACCTGGCCGATCGCCAGTTCGGCAAAATAGCGGGTCTCGATAAGGCTGCCGTTGTCGAAATCCACCTGGGCGCCTTCCACAGCGGCAGACAGAATCCGCTCCGGCGCCGGATAGCAGCCTTTGGTTTTCTGCTTCAGCATGGCCGGGGCGATGGCGAGTTTCTGCGCCATGGCCGGGTGATGCGGCGCACCGCCGGGGAATTTGAAGCCCTTCTGGTCCCAGGGTTGCTGGCTTTTCGGATTGGCCTGAATAAAGGCCCTGGCTTTCGCCATCATGTCCTCAGCCGAGGATGCCAGTTCGTCCACGATGCCCGCCTTGAGCGCGGCTTTCGGGTTTACCTTCTTGCCTTCCATAAGATAAGGGAAAGCAGCTTCCAGGCCGATCATCCGGGGCAGGCGCTGGGTGCCGCCACCGCCGGGCAGCAGGCCCAAGGTCACTTCCGGCAGGCCAAGCTGGATTTTGTCGTCATCCAGAACCACGCGGTGATGGCAGGCCAGGCAGATTTCCAGGCCGCCACCCAGCGCCGAGCCGTTGATTGCCGCAACAACAGGCTTGCCGCTGGTTTCCAGTGCGCGCATGTCGGCCTTCAGGCCGTTGACCATGGCTTCGAACTGTTCCGCGTCTTCCCGCGTGACCTTGTAGAGTTCTTTCAGGTCGCCACCGGCGAAAAAGGTTTTCTTGGCGGAGGTAATAATGATGCCCGCAATCTTGTCCAGATCGTCTTGAACACGGCTGGCCGTTTCCGACAGGGCCTTGCGGAAATCGGCGTTCATGGTGTTGGCAGACTGGCCGGGCATGTCGATGGTGAGGGTCAGAATCTGGTCTGATCCCAGGTCGTACTGAATGGCACTCATAATGGTTGTCTCCTCGAAGTCTGTGATCGGCTCAGATGCGCTCGATGATGGTGGCAATGCCCATACCGTCGCCCACACACAGAGTCGCCAGGCCATAGCGCTGCTCCCGCCGCTCCAGTTCGTCAAGCAGGGTGCCCAGAATCATGGCGCCGGTGGCGCCCAGCGGATGCCCCATGGCAATGGCGCCGCCGTTCACGTTGACTTTTTCGTCCGGTACCGACAGCTCACGCTGGAATCGCATGACCACCGAGGCAAAAGCCTCGTTCACTTCAAACAGGTCAATCTGGTCGGCAGTCATGCCCGCTTTTTGCAGGGCTTTTCGCGCTGCCGGGGCAGGGCCGGTTAGGATGATGGTGGGGTCGGTGCTGGTGACCGCGGTGGCCAGAATCCGCGCGCGGGGCTTGAGGCCAAGGGCCTTGCCTTTGGCTTCGCTGCCGATGAGCAGAGCGGTGGCACCGTCCACAATGCCCGAGGAGTTGCCGGCGTGGTGGACGTGATTGATTTTCTCAACGTAGTGATACTTCTCCCGCGCCACGCCGTCAAAGCCCATTTCCCCCATCATCTGGAACGAGGGCTTGAGCCCGGATAGGGATTCCAGCGACGTTGAACCGCGAACGTGTTCGTCCCGGTCCAGAATCACTACGCCGTTCTGGTCGGTTACGGGGATGATGGATTTCACAAAGTAGTTGTTTTCCCAGGCCTTGGCAGCTTTTTGCTGGGATTTGACGGCAAAGCCGTCGACGTCTTCGCGGCTGAAGCCTTCCAGTGTCGCGATCAGATCGGCGCCAATGCCCTGGGGCATGAAGCCGGTATGAAGATTGGTCTCAGGGTCCGTGGCCCAGGCGCCGCCGTCCGAGCCCATGGGTACCCGGGACATGGCTTCCACGCCACCGGCAACCACCAGATCTTCCCAGCCGGAGCGGACTTTCATGGCCGCCAGGTTGACGGCTTCCAGGCCAGAGGCACAGAAACGGTTCAGCGTGACACCAGCCACCACTTCGTCCCAGTCCGCCGCCAGTGCGGCGGTTTTGGCGATATCGGCGCCCTGATCCCCAACGGCGGTCACGCAACCCAGCACAATATCGTCCACCTGGGAGGTGTCCAGGTTGTTGCGTTCTTCCAGGGCTTTCAGAATCTGGGTCATCAGGGTGACGGGTTTCACGCTGTGCAGGGCGCCGTCCTTTTTACCGCGCCCTCTGGGCGTGCGGACCGCGTCGAAGATATAGGCTTCGGTGGTCATTGTCTGTCCTCTGTGGATGATCAAATGTCAGTAGGCAACGATAGCGGCTCGCGCGCCATAATGGTAATGGCGGGCAGTGCCATTCGCATTGGCGAAATTGCTCAACCCGGTCAACGAACCTTTCGCTGCTGGAAAGGGCACTCATGACTTTTCTCCCTGCGCCATCTATGGTGTGAAGAACAACGATTTAATGCGGCGGGAGGAAAGCCATGTCTCTGAGAGACGCGATTGATAACCTCTATGAAAAGCTGGTGGCCGATGCTATCGATGACACCCGGCAGCCAGACGATAGC
>JAGTUY010000465.1 GCA_018224455.1 Desulfosarcina sp. | reverse complement strand
TTTTGGCAAGTGTCATGCGTGTTCCTCCATAAATGATGGGGGCCAACGGCCCCCTTTGTCTTTACATACAACAATAATAATAATCGTCGTTTCGCCGATTACAAGCCCGCCTTTTCACGGATAATCTCCGCCTGATTGGTCTGTTCCCAGGAAAATTCAGGCTCGGTCCTGCCGAAGTGGCCGTATGCAGCGGTTTTGCGATAGATGGGCCGCAGCAGATCGAGGTACTCGATAATCGCCGCGGGGCGCAGGTCAAAGACCTCCCTGACGATCTCCTCCGTCCGTTCCTTGGGCACCTTGCCCGTGTGCATGAGGTCGATCGTCAGCGACACCGGTTCGGCCACGCCGATGGCGTAAGCGATCTGGACTTCGCATTTTTTAGCCAGACCGGCGGCCACGATGTTCTTGGCCACGTGACGCCCCATATAGGAGGCACTGCGGTCAACCTTGGAGGGGTCTTTGCCGGAAAAGCATCCGCCGCCGTGGCTGCCCTGGCCGCCGTAGGTGTCGACAATGATCTTGCGCCCCGTGAGCCCGCAGTCACCCATGGGGCCGCCCACCACGAACCGGCCGGTGGGATTGATGAAATAGCGGGTGTCCCCGTCGATCATGCCGGCCGGGATGACCTTTTTGATCACCTCTTCGATGATGGCCTCCTGCAAATCCTCGTGGTTGACGTCCGGCTTGTGCTGGCTGGAGACCACGATGGTGTCGACCCTGACGGGCTGGCCGTCGTGATACTCGATGGTGACCTGGGACTTGCCGTCCGGCCGCAGAAAGTCCAGCGCCCCGTTTTTCCTCACCTGGGTCAGGCGCCGGGTCAGCTTGTGGGCATACATGATCGGCATGGGCATCAGCTCCGGCGTCTCGTCCGAGGCGAAGCCGAACATCAGTCCCTGGTCGCCGGCACCTTGATCCATGTTTTGTCCTTCGCCCCGGTTGACCCCCTGGGCGATGTCCGGGCTCTGGTGGTCGATGCTGGTGATCACCGAGCAGGTGCGCCAGTCGAAACCCATCTGAGAGGAGTGGTAGCCGATATCCTTGATGGTATCCCGGACAATCTGGGGCATATCCACGTAGCAATCGGTGGTGATTTCGCCGGCAATAAAGGCCAGGCCGGTGGTGACCAGGGTTTCGCAGGCCACTCGGCAGGCTTTGTCCTGGGCCATGATGGCATCGAGTATCGCGTCGGATATGGCATCGGCCACTTTGTCCGGATGCCCTTCGGTTACCGATTCGGAGGTGAAAAGAAATTTGTTGGTCATACATGGTCTCCTTTGTTCTGTGTCATGCCGGATTTAGTGCCAGCTTGAGTTCCACCAGTTTACAGACCATGTCCCGGGCGGTTTCGAGATCCAGCCGGCCCATGTTCAGCACCAGGTGATATAACTGCGGGTTTTCATAATCACTCTTGCCCAGCCGTTTATACAGGCTCAGCCGTCTTCGATCTTCGTTGACCACCATGCGCTCGGCTTTCTTACGTGACATGTCGTAGCTGTCGATCATGAACTCGACGCGGTTATCAAACTCATTCACCAGCAATATGTGGACGGCATCGGGATGGTCGTTGAGAATGTATTGGCTGCCCCGACCCAGGATGACCACATCGCCTTCATCGGCAAACTGGGCAATGATCAACACCAGGTAGTCCAGATAAATCTGTTCGTCCAAATAGCCTCGCTCATCGGCGAGCACCCGGTCCAGCCAGCGCTTGGAGACCATGCTGGAAATCATTCGGGAGAGCTTGCTGCCGGCCTCTTTTTCAAAGGATTCAACCCAGTGGGTGGAAACATTGGCCTCCTTGGCCACTCGCTGAAGTATGTCGCTGTCGGCAAAAGTATAGCCCAGGGACTCGGCAACTTTTTTGCCAAGGGTGATACCGCCTGCGCCGAACTGCCTCGAAAGGGTGATGACCGCCATGGGTGCCTCCTCAATCTCGTTGCGGGTTAGGATCGTTCTCAACTGCCGTGCCGGCCACTACCCCTCTGCGGGAGGAATGAGCAGGATCGGAAAAATGGACTGTTCAGCCAGCCCTTTGCTGATACTTGTTCCCCACCGGTCTTGCCACAGGCGCTTGCGCGGGGAACCGGCAATAATCATGGAAGACTGGCACTCCCTGGCGGCTTTGTCGATTTCCGCAACGGTATCCCCGATATAGACGTGAGGTTTAGCCGTGATGCCGCAATCTTCCAATTCGTCGCACAGAGCATCCAGTTTTTGGCGGCTCTCCTTGCGTGTCTTCTGGATGCCCATGGCCGAGGTTTCCTTCAGGTCTTTTTCGCTGGCCACATGGGCCACATCGACTTCTCGGATCACCGTTTTAAGCGATTTCAGGTAGTCGATGGCCCGCTGGCTGGCCGCAGACCAATTGGTGGCCAGCAGGGGTTTTTCAAATGGATTCTCGGCCAACGGCCCCTTCTGGGCGAGATATTTATAGACCAGCACGGGTGTGGCGGAACGATGAACGATTTCGGTGATGTCGGACCCGGAATAGAGCTGCTCGAGGCGCCCCTTTTTCTCCGGACTCAGGACGATCAGATCCACGGATTCCTTTTCGGCCGCCTGGATCACCTGGCCGGCGAAACTGCCGACGACGATATAAACGCCCACCTCCATGCCCTGTTCGAAAAGCGTTTCCGCCCAGTCGATAAACCGGATGTTGGCCTTTTCGCGAAGCCTGATTTCAGCACTTTTTTCGTAACCTTTGCCCCGCCGCATGGCCACCTTGTCACGCTCGATGACGTTCAGGAACACCACGTGGTTGAGAGCGGCTTTCTTCAGGTCCATGAGGGACTGCAATGCATCGAACCGAAGGTTGTCAAAACGGGTGACAAACAACAGTTTTTTTATCTCCATGTTATCTTATCCTTGCCGGCGGTAACGATCATTCCGGAGCCCGCTTGCCGGAATGCTATCCCAATAGTTTTTGGATTTCACGGGCCAGCTCTTCAGGCTCGACGGGCTTTTCCAGGTAGTTTTCCGGTTCAGGCACCGGCTTGTCCCCGAACTCCGTGAGCGCCTTTTGGGAACGCAGAAAGGTGCGTTTGGCCACCCCAGAGAGCATGATCACGGGAATGCCGATCAGCGCCTTGTCCGTCTTCAACTCCCGATAGAGGCGAATACCGCTCTGCTTGGGCATCAACACATCCAGAATCACCAGATCCGGCCGATCCTTTTTGACGATTTTCAACCCCTCTTCCCCGTTGGCCGCTTCGATAGGCGTATAGCCGCTCTCTTCCACGACGGTGGCATTAAACAGTCTTACATCGGGATCGTCGTCCACAATCAATACTTTTTTACTCATCTCGAAGCCTCCTTAAAGGTTAACGCCGATAGGGCAAGCGTTCAGGGGTTTTGGGTTTACTTTCATTCGTTGACCGGGGTTGAGGATTACGATGAACCCTGGAATCGGCGTTCAGTTCAGGCTGATGGGTTCCGGCTCCTTGACCGGAAATCGAATGCTGAAGGTGGTTCCCTCCCCTTCGGTGGATGTGACATCGATGGTGCCTTTGTGCTCTTCCACCAGTTTGGCCGTCACCAACAGGCCCAGTCCGGTTCCCTTGACCCCTTTGGTGCTGAAAAAGGATGAGAAGAGCTTGGCCCTGACCTCTTCGGACATCCCGCAGCCGTTGTCCTTCACGTCGAAGCGGATGGCCCCGGCATCCTCCCTTTCGGTAGCCACGGTCACCTGATAGTCCTTGTCGACATCCGAGTCAAAGATACATGCATCGATGGCATTTGTCACCAGATTCATCAAACACCGGTGCACGGTGCGCGGGTCCATGACCACCGGCACCATCTGGTCGGAAAATTGCCGGACCATGCCCACGTCATGATCCAGGGCCACGCCACCCAGCAGTTCACATACATCCTCGGCAATTTCATTGGGGTGGCAGGGTTCATACTCGGGCTCGCGCTCCTTGGAGTAGGAGAGCAGGTCCATCACCAGATCCGAGGTGCGGGTGATGTTGCGCTGGATCATTTCCCAGCCCTTGCGCATTTTTTCGGTATTGTCCCGACCCAGTCCTACATCCATCAGGTAGCTGCCGCCCTTGAACCCGTGAAGGATGTTCTTGATGCAGTGGGCCATGCCAGCAACGGTCTGGCCGACGGCTGCCAGCCGTTCGCTGTTGACCAGTTCCCGTTCCAGCTGCTTGATTTCTCTCAGATCCTGAAAGAACGCCACAGCTCCCATCATTTTTTTCTTTTCGCGCAATAGCGACCCTGAGAATCTAACCGGTATCGACTCGCCGGTGCTGGCTTTGACTTCAGTTTCGGTCCATGGAAAGGTTTTGTTGGTACCCCCCCCCAACCCCGTGCGACTGAGCGTTTCCTGGACCCATCGAGGCAAATAGTCCCTGGCATCTTTGGCAGCGACCACATCATCGGCAGAGTAACCGAATATGAGTTCAGCAGCCGGGTTGAAGATGACCGTCCGCCAGTGCTCATCCGTGGCGATGATGCCGTCATGGGCGCTTCTGATCAGTTTGGCCTGGAATTCGGATTTGCGGATGACTTCCTCTTGCAACAGGTCGTTTTCAAGGGTAGCCCCGATGCGGTTGCCCATCAGGTCCAGCAGGTGCAGTTCCTCCGATGAAAACCGTTCGGTCTCCCTTTCGATGCGCATGACACCGAGCCCCTTGGTCTCTTTGGCGCTGATGGGAATATAGGCAAAGGTGGCACCCGTTGGCTCCGTATCAGTTGAAAAGCGGCCTTGATGATCACCGGTGTTATGGACGATGGGTTTGTCGGTGCGTGACACCTTGTCCAAAATCTCCGCTTGCGACTCCGGTCCGGCCAGGCCGTAACCCGGATCCGCGTAGCAGGCGTTGAAATAACGCAGGTCAAACCGGCCCCCCTCGCCGGACATGAAAAGGCAGACGCTCTCCGCTTTCATGAAGTCGCGGATCTCCAGCACCGCCCCTTCGATGCGCTCTTGGAGGGGCAGCGGCGCATTGAGGGACGTGTAGATGGAGTACAGGGTGGACAGTTCCCGATTGCGACGACGCTGCTCCTCTTCGGCCCGTTTGGCCGCGGTGGTGTCCCATAGGGTCTCGATGGCCCCCACCACCGTGCCGTCGGCGGCCTTGATCGGGGCGGCGGTGAACCAGCACCATCTGCCGCCGCTGCCCAGTTTGGGAAAAAAAACCTCCGCCTCGTAACCCCCATCGATGAGGGCGGATTTCTGCCATTTGCCGCCGTACAGGTCCCAGATCTCCTGGTCGCTCTTCTGATCCAGGATGACATCGGCCATGGACGGACGTTCGCTGTCCCAAAAAGGTGCCCACTGGCGGTTGGTGCCCACCATCTCCATCGTGGGATGGCCGGTGAGCTTTTCCAGGGCCTGGTTCCAATGGGTAATGGTGTGGTCCCGGTCCAAAACAAAGGTCGGAAGGGTGCTGCCCTGAATAATTTGAGAGAGTGCACGCTGGTTCTCCTCCAGCTTGCGGGTGTATTGTCGCCGGTCGGCCTCGGCTCGTTTTTTGTCGGTGTTGTCCCACAGGGTCTCGATGGCAGCGATGACGCTGCCGTCTGCGGCCTTGATCGGCGCCGCAATAAACCAGCACCACCTGCCGCCGTTGCCCAGCTTTTGGAAAAAGACCTCCGCTTCGTAGGCACCGTCGATAAGCTCGGATTTTTTCCATTTGCCGCCGTAAAGATCCCAGATCTCCTGGTCGCTCTTCTGGTCCAGGATGACATCGGCCATGGTCGGGCG
>JAGTUY010000464.1 GCA_018224455.1 Desulfosarcina sp. | reverse complement strand
TTCAAGGCCGATCCGCAGCACGCCAATGAAGCGCCGCGCTGGCGCTCCAACCCGGACGGCTCGCTGATGATGGAAAACCGCTTTGCGGATAAGACCATCGCGGCGCTCAAGGATGGTGCAAATAGCACACGGACGACGTTAAACCCGCCACCCGACCGGCTGTTGTGGATCATGCTTCCCTGAGTATCTTTAACGATACATGCTCCACATGATCCGCCACTTTTTCTCTATAGGCGAGCATGTGGGGCGAAGACATGTGCTTTTTCAGATCCTCCACCGTATTCCATTTCTCGATTATGGTGACCACATTTGCATTGTACGTCTGGGCCGGTAAGCCCGAAGGGACGTCGATGGTCGGCACATACGCCATACAACCCGACTCCTCGATCACATTAGGAATATTGGATTTGAAAATATCGAGGAACTCGGACAGCCGGCCTTCTTTAATGGTTATCGATGCAATGACGTTGATCATGTTTTCCACTCTAATTTCTCAGGGGACAAGAACGATCTTGGCTGCCGCACTGCGCGCATGGTGCAGGTCGTCAAATGCCCGGGCGCCATCCGCAAGGGCACGTGTTTCCACCCAGCCCAAGCTCCCCAGCATGCCTTCCGCGATGGCTTGGACGGCTGCCCGCATATCGGCAGCGGTATAACAATAAACGCCGATCAGGGAAACCTCAAACAGGGTCAGTTTTCGAATGTCCAGTTCTCCACCGGAATCCATCAGGCCGATGTGTATGAATATGCCGCCCGGACTGACCGCAGCCATAGCACTCTTGCGGGTAACCCCACCGCCCACCGCGTCGATCACCAGATCGAAAGCGTCGGCAGGCAAGGCCGGATCGTTGATCGGATCGTGGACCTGGCAGCCCACGTGCCGAGCAACCGATTCCCGGCGCATGCCGTGGGTCTCCGCCACCACCAGCCGCTTGCAGCCGTATCCCCTCAGCAGCAGTGCCGCCAGAAGCCCCACGGCCCCGCCGCCGATGACCAACGTTCGGAGCTCGGCCAGCGGGCGATATGACGCGCGCATTGCCAGGTTCAAGGCGTGGAGTGCCGTCGCGGTGGGTTCTGCAAGCGACGCATGGACCGTATTCAGGCCTTCGGGAACCGTTATCAGATTGACCGAAGGGATGGTGACGAGTTCAGCGTAGGCGCCTGCGAGCCGCATCCCGATCAGTTCCCGGCTGGCGCACAGGTTCGACCGGCCCGTATCGCAAAGCGGGCATCGCCCACAGGTGATCAAGGGGTTGATAACCACCCGTTTGCCCACCGCCTCGCCGGACGCCACGGTTCCGGCAACTTCGTGGCCTAAAATCAGCGGTGGCACGCGGCGGGGGTCCTTGCCGTGATAGGCGTGCATGTCCGACCCGCAGATGCCGGATGCTTCCACTTTTACCAGAGATTCCCCGGTCCCGGGGACCGGGTCGGGTTCCTCCCGGTAAATGACTTCATTTGTTGCCGTGTAGACCAATGCTTTCATGTGCGATATCCTCTCGGCCGCGAACCATAAACCCAATCTGAATCATGTATGCAGCGAAACGATCCCGTAACCGGACGGGCACTATTTGGCTGTCCATCCCCCATCCAAAAAGATGGTCTGGCCGGTAATGTAATCCGACGCTCGTGAGGCCAGGAACAGCGTGACACCCGCCAAGTCCGACAATTCGCCGTTGCGTCCGATGATGGTCTGGCGAGACAGGGCGTCGATGACCTTCTGGTCGTTGTACAGGGGGGCGGTGAGGCCGGTCTTAAAAAAACCCGGCCCGATGGCGTTGCAGGTGATGCCGCCCTGGTCCTTGGACCAGGCTTCCGCCATGGCACGCGTGAGCTGCATCACCCCCCCCTTGGAAGCACCGTAGGGCATACTGTTGGGAAATGCGCGCAGCGACTGCAGCGATGCGATATTGATGATTTTTCCCCACCTTTTTTCGAGCATGGACGGCACCAGAAGCCGTGCCAGAAAGAACGGCGCCGTTAAATTGATGGCGATGGTCTTGTTCCATGTCTCGGGGGTCACCTTGTCCCATGACTCCCTAAGATTGACACCGGCGGCATTGACCAGGATGTCGGGGGGGCCGAAACATGCGGCGGCGCGCTCCGCCACGGCGGGCAGTTGGTCGAGCTGGCTGACGTCGCAGGTTACCTCGGCGGCACGCGACCCAATGGATTCGACGTCGGCCACGGCTGCCTTGAGGCCCTCCTCCTCGTGGGGAAGCGCGGCGTGCACCACCGCCGCGCCCGCCTGGGCCAGGTAATAGGCCATGGCCCGCCCGATGCCGGAACTGCCCCCGGTCACCAGGGCCACCTTGCCCTTGAGGCTGTAGAGGTCGTCGATCAGGCTCATTTTAATTCTCCTAAATTAAATTTCTCATCCGGAAAATACTTGGCCAGGCGCACATCTGAGGTACGCGCATGGCCCTCCATGCCTTCCAGGCGGGAAATGCGCGCCGAAACGCATCCAATCTGCCGATTGGCTTCTTTGGTCAAGCGCTGGTAGGTGACGGTTTTGATAAACTTGCCGGCACTCAATCCACCGGAGTAGCGTCCCGCTTTCTTGGTGGGCAGGATATGATTGGGGCCGGAGGTCTTGTCGCCGTAGGCCACCGTGGATTCTTCACCCAGAAAGAGCGAGCCGTAATTGGTCAATGTATTCAACCACCAGTCGAGATCGGCCGCCTGAACCTCCAGATGTTCGGATGCGTATTCATCGCTCACCTTGGCGGCTTCCTCTCTTGAGGAAACCACGATCACTTCGCCGTAATCGCGCCAGGAT
>JAGTUY010000463.1 GCA_018224455.1 Desulfosarcina sp. | reverse complement strand
TCATCCCTCGTCACTGCGGCGTACGATGAGTACATCTCATTTTAAGGGATTTTGCAATCCTTGATCTCGGGCCTTTTACGAAACCGTCGAAAATGCGACTTTTGCGAGGTCAACAAGATTAAAAGCATTTCAACAACGCGAACAGCAGTGATGGGATGAAGCACTTCTCACCCGGGCAAATCCGTTTCGTCATCGTGGCCTGCGCCGCGGTGCTGGCCCTGACCCTGTGGCGCTATATTCAGATGCACTGATAAAAACTGAAGGGCCCAGGGGGTCGAGGCGTCAAGGGCTCAAGGGAAACACTCAAAAAGAGAATCGATTGTTCGATACCCGACCCGGCGCGACCCGCAAGCCAATTTCCGACGGGCTCGTAAAAAGTTCGCGATCAAGGCTGGCAAGTCCTAAAACAGGGGAACACAGCGCTGGGCGGCAAGATGTCACTTATGGGCGGCCAGTCAACGCTCCCTGAATCTCTGCTGTTATATCCCGCGCTGCCTCCCGGGGATCAGCGGCATCGCGTATGGGTCTGCCGATCACCAGATAATCCGATCCCCGCCGCACCGCCATGGCCGGCGTGACGATCCGGGACTGGTCGTCCGCGGCTACACCACCGTGCGCCGGCCGGATGCCGGGTGTCACCGCCAGAAAGCCGTCGCCAAAGGCCGCCTTGATGCCGTTGACTTCCCGGCCGGAGCAGACGATTCCGGCGCAGCCGGCATCCCGGGCCATGGCCGCTTTTTTCATCACCAGCTGCTGCAGATCCTTTGAATACCGTTCCCGGTAGCCTGCCTCGGCCAAATCAGCGGGGGAAATACTGGTCAGCACGGTGACCCCCAGCACATTGACCCGTCCGCCGGCCCCTTTCACAGCCGCCTCCAGCATCGCCCGGCTCTCGCCGCAGTGAACCGTGGCCAAGTGGACACCCAGCTCGGCCACCTGGGCCATGGCCCGTTGGACGGTTGCCGGGATATCGTGGAGCTTCAAATCCAGAAATACCTTGGCTGGGCCCGCCTGTTGAATCCAGCGCACCAGTTCAGCGCCCGACCGGATGAACAGTTCCAGGCCGATTTTGAACATACCCACATCGTCGGCAAGCAGCTTGACCAGCGACCTGGCTGCCCGGAAACTGGGCACATCAAGGGGAAATACAATAAAATCCTTGGCAGTTTTCATCTTTTATATCCTTATGCTGAACCCGTTGCCGGATTGACGGTGATGGCATGGCAGTTGTTCACTACCTCAAAATCGCCAATCGTTAAAGGTCTTATTGGCCGATTGAAGCAAAAGCGGGCCGACCACAGCCAACGACAATCCGTTGAGCCCATGCCATCATGCTCCCAAAGCGCTTTTTGGCTGCCTTTCGCTGTGCATCAGGTGCCGTTGACACATCACCGCCTCCTGTGCCATTTTTACGTTCAGTTTGATGTCGCGTCACTTGAAAATACCACCATCCCCCCCCTGCGGAGGCCTTATTGTGGTGACCCGCGTGCTCAGAAAGATTCCCTATACCCTCATGATACCGTTGACGGTGTCGCGAAATGGATAACATCAGCATCGTTCTCGTGGAGCCGCAGGGGCCGATCAATGTGGGGGCGGTATGCCGCTGCATGATGAATTTCGGCTGCTCGGACCTTCGTCTGGTAAACCCATGCCCGGGTTACCGGTCACTGGACGCCCGGCGGATGGCCCTCAAGGCCGAATCGATGTTGACGCGCGCCCCTGTTTTCCAGACCCTGCAGCAGGCCTTGGCCGATTGTCACCTGGCCTTCGGCACCACCCGCCGATTCGGCAAGTATCGCGAGGATTTTTTAAACCCTGAACAAGCTGCCGGCCATGCGCTGGCCCAATCACCCGGCAGCCGGGTGGCCTTCGTGTTCGGCCGCGAGGACCGGGGCCTCCACACCAGCGAACTGGACCTGTGCCAGTTTTTCATCACCATTCCCACCCACAGCGCCTATCCCTCCATGAACCTGTCGCATGCGGTCTCACTGCTGCTTTACGAGCTTCGCAAGGGGGCTCTGGATGACGCGAGGATCGGCAATGACGACCCGGCACCGGCGCTGGCCGCGGATGTGGAGAACATGTTCCAGCACATGCGCCGGTCCCTGCTGGCGGCCGATTACCTGGACCCCCAGAACCCGGACCACGTCCTGCGGTCGTTCCGGCGGCTCTTCGGCCGCACCGGTCTGAATGACCGGGAGGTGCGCATCCTTCAGGGATTGTGGAGCCGGATCGATTGGATCGAAGGGGAACGGAAGCGGCTGTCCGGAAGAAAGTAAAAGATGAAAGAATCAATTGAACATGTCTTGCGGATTGCATAATATTACGATGTGTGGATATGAAAATTACAGTGACAATCGTTGAGCAGCTTCGTAAGGAGGAATAACAAATGAACTTAGCAGCTTTGAAGTCCTAAAAACGGCCTCGGCAATCGATGATATCCCCGAACTACACGACCGATTGATTGCCGCCACCGCAAAGTATTTTGACCTACCAATAATTACCAATGATCCGGTCATCATTAGATCAAGGTTCGTCCAAATCATTGCGTGAATCAAGGATGCCATCATGCCAGCTTGAAGGCCACCACCACCAGTCCCACCACGATGCTGATAATAAAGAAAAAAGTCTCGTTGTTGCGCATGGCGTCCACCAGGGTTCCCCCGGTGCGTTTCACTTCGGAGTAGGCGGACAAAAAGGCCAGGCCCATGATCAGCCAGAAGACCAGAACGGTCAGGATCAGCGTTTGGGTATTCATCGAGAATGTCTCTCCGCAAGCATAGGGTTATTTCGATTCCGTATGTAATGCCAACAGAGGGCGCTTGTCAAAATGAAAAAACGGAACCGCCCGCGAATCCAGCGTGACCGTCCACATGAACCCTGCCATGCCCGTCTAACCCTTCGACAGAATTTTGCCCAGCGCCGCCGACAGCCCTGCACCGGCATGGTCGGCCGGGACCAGCCCGATTTCTGAGGCTGCGCGGACGCCGAACGCTGAACCCAGAACACCGAACCAGAAACCAGAGACCACAATCCAGGAACGCCGAACCCGGAACCCCGAATGAAAACAAATTCCAAAAAACAAAACACAAAAGACAAACCAACGACAATACTCAAAGTCAAAATTCCAAACTCTGTTGGTATACCGTGAACGGCAATAATCTTCGATTTTGTACCCTCACCCCGACCCTCTCCCACAGGGAGAGGGAGTTAAAGGAAGTCGCAATCAATGGCCGTT
>JAGTUY010000462.1 GCA_018224455.1 Desulfosarcina sp. | reverse complement strand
CATTGCAGGGGATCTCGACACCATCGCTCCTGTCATCACCATGTTTTTTTTGATGACCTATGCCACGGTCAAATTGGCCTGTTTTTACGAAGGGCGTTCAAGCAATCCCAGCTTCCGGCCCACGTTCCGCTTTAACCTTTGGTCAGTGGCCGTCCTCGGCGCCATTGGTTGCGTAGGCATCATGTTTTTGATCAACGCGCTTTGGGCTTCGGTGGCTTTAGTCCTGGGTGGTGGTTTTTACTTTTTTATTGCTCGTTCGGAAATCAAGGTAACGTGGGGCGATCTTGATGGCGGTATTGCATTCCAGGTTGCGCGCAGTGCTTTGCTGCGTCTGGAGCGGGAGCGTTATCATCCCAAAAATTGGCGTCCTTCGGTTCTCGCCCTCACCGGCGGCGCGTCCAACCGTCTGCATCTGGCGGAATACGCCTGCTGGTTCACCGTGGACAGCGGTATTGTCACGCTGGGTCACAAATCGTTTAGTAATGATATCGCAACTGGGCTATTTGGAGGATATCATCGGTGCGTTTGTGAATGATTCGCTGTTCATCACTTATTCGGCGAGACCGATACATAGATGGGGCGTGTCTCAACGGCTCCGGCTCTCCAATTCCTTCAACGGAGTTGCGCCGACTCTCTTATATCAGGGCTCCAGAGCCTTTAAAAACTCTTCCTGCGGAACATCCTGGCCGGTCCACAGCAGGAAGGTCCGTCGCGCCTGGTAGGCCAGGGCGGAAAGCCCGTCCATAAAACGGATGCCGCGCTTTTCCGCCATGGATTGCCAGATATTCTCCCGGTAGCCGTAATTGAGATCGAACACCAGTTGGCAACCGTTGCTCTTGATGCCGTCGACGATGCCGGTCAACTCGCTGGATTCATCGCGGCTGGAAATGGATGTGGCATTGACAATGAGATCCACGTCGAAGGGAAAGGCTGCCAGATCCTTCAACGACCATGGTGTACAGCTGAAATGACCGGCCAGCCGGCATGTTTTTTGATTGTCACGGCCAGCCACGACAACCGATTCGGCCCGCAGCCAGTTGAGAATGAACACCACGGCGCGCGCGACACCACCCGTGCCGATCACCAACGTCTTTTTTCCGGCAATGTCGAATTTCACCTCGTTGAGGGCATCCATGACGCCGATGGCATTGGTGTTGTAGCCTTTGAGTTGCCCCCCCTTGCAGACAATGGTGTTCACAGCGCCGATGATATTGGCCCCCTCGGAAAGCACATCCAAGAAGGGCAACACCTTTTCCTTGAATGGCGCGGTAATGTTGGCACCGGCGATGTTGAGCACCCGGAGGCCCTCCAGCGCCTTGCCGATATTGCCATCTTGGACCATTAAAGGCACATAGGCCCCTTTGATGCCCGTCCGGCCGAGCACCGTGGTAAAGATCGCCGGCGACCGGGATCTAAACACCCGCTGATCGCTGATGATACAAAATACCTTTGTCTGGAATGCGGATGCTGCGTCCAGAAGTCCTGGAGGCTGATTCATCTGTCTGGGTCTCGGTTCCTGACGATCAACGCCCCGCCGAAAAAATCGGCCGCCGCGTTGATCTGGATCGGTTTGTCCAATGGCTCGCAGGATTAAAGTGACGGTTCGAAACTCCCGTGGTTCACGTAGAGAATGGCTTCCGAAGCCAACGCACCCATACCCCTATAGATTTTACCGCGGCGCCTGCTGCGGAAAACACAGCCAAAGCACCGGCATGTTGTTCAGGGGCGCGGATTCGGAAGCAACCCGCGGACGACCGTCGACCCTACCCCATTCACGTCGATGCGGCCCGTGCACGGGATACGGGCTTTCCGGCGGCGGCTGGAGGAATCGGTGATTCGTTCGATACGACCAACCACAGCCGGCAACCCGTTTCGCCCAAGACAAGGCTACATGTTCAGCAACCCCTTCAGGCTTTCAGTGATTTCCTCCGCAGAGGCCGGTTTGGGAAGATAGTCGTCGGCTTCCATACTCATGCCGTCATAATGGGAGTATCGGGTGGAAGAGACGTGGGACGCCACAGCGGTAAGCATCACGATGGGAATATCGGCGTATTTAACATTTCCCTTCAACTCCTTGCACACCGCGTATCCGTCTTTTTCCGGCATCATCACATCCAGAACAATGGCATCCGGCGGATTGGCTTTCACTTTCTCCAACCCTTGCACGCCATCATAAGCCACCTCCACATCGAAGCCTTCCTTTTCCAGGTTCCCCTGAACGATGGAACAAAAATCGGGCTCGTCGTCCACCACTAAAATTCGTTTTTTGTCACTCATTGGACTTCTCCTTTATACCAAGCTGATTGTTGATAAATCAGCAGCCTGAGCGTATTTAAATGACCGGGCGGGGTCGGGATGTCAGTGGCGATCAAATCTTCCCCCACCCCGCAATTCCGGCTAAATCGGTTCAATCGACCTGGGGCCTGGGCAACACCTTGGCCCGTTCGGCGATTTCAGGAACTTTGTGCTCCCATTCGATGGCCATCAGGTGAACACCGGCAACCCCTTCCATCTCCTTGAACTCCTCGATCTGCTCGATGGCGAACTTGATGCCCTCTTCGGCCTGATTGCCCTTGCCGGCACCCTTTAACCGTTCGATCAATTCTTCCGGGACATCCATGCCGGGCACCATTTTGGCCATGTACTGCGCCATGCGGGCGCTTTTCATGGGCGTAACGCCGGCCAGGAGATACGTCTTTTCCGTCAGGCCCATATCCACGGCTTTTTTCATGAACTCCCGGAACCGCGGCATGTTGTAGATGCATTGGGTCTGGATAAAATCGGCCCCGGCGTCGATCTTGTTGGCCAGGCGGTAGATCCGGTATTCATGCGGGTCACCGAAAGGGTTTGACGCAGCGCCGATGAACATCTTGGGCGGCACGTCAATATCATCTTCATTGAGGAATTTGCCTTCGTCACGCATTTTCTTGACCAAGGCGATGAGCTGCATGGAATCGATGTCGAAAACGTTCTTGGACTGCGGGTGGTTGCCGAACTTCTGGTGGTCGCCCGAAAGGCAGAGCATATTTTTTATTCCCAGGGCGTATACCCCAAGCACGTCTGCCATGATGGCCAGGCGATTGCGATCCCGACAGACCATCTGAAAGTTAGGTTCGATGCCGTTGGCCACCATGATGGCCGACGCCGCTGCACTGGACATGCGCACCACGGCGGTCTGGTTGTCGGTGACATTCACCGCATCCACCACGCCGCGCAGGTGCTCGAATTTTTCCTTGAGGTGCTCCACATTGGCACCTTTGGGCGGTCCGCATTCACCGGTAAAGGCAAAGTGGCCCGCCTTGAGCACCTTCTCCAGATTACTTCCTGATTTCAAACCGTTATTGCTCATTGCACCAACTCCTCCCTTATGCTTTTACGGGGACCGCCGTCCCTTGCCGTCGTCCAGTTTTTTGGCGCTCGAATGACTCGCAGATCCTCGAGCCGTCCCTGCTCGATCTTCTTTTTGACGATGGTGTCCCAGATGCACTCCACATCCTTGGCGATTTCGCATTTGCCGTCGGCGCTGCCGCCGCAGGGACCGTGCTGGATGCTTTTCGAACAACGGGCGATGGGGCACAACCCGTCGTAGTAGTGAATCACGCACGTCCCACAGCCGGCGCATCGCTCCTCCCAGATGCCGTGCTGCACCGCACCACCGAAGAACTTGGTGTCCACCGCCGGGAGGAACTTCTGGCCGGGATAGGCTTCGGAGAGGAACTGGGGGCCGACGCCGCAAGCCATGGAGAGAACGGCATCGTACTGGTCGTAGACGTCCCGGATCTGCTCCACGTATTCAGGATCGCACTGGCGCTCCAGCGTTTTTTCGTCGATTTCGATGGGGTTGCCGTCTTTCTTGCGTGCGATTTTCAGGCTGGCGGCCAGTATGCCCACCTCCTTGGCCCCGCCCACGTTGCAGACGGTCACACACCCCTTGCACCCCACAAGAAGAATTTTCTTGTACGCCTTGATCATGTCCTGTATCTCTGCCAGAGATTTTCGATCTGCAATTATCATTGGTTCACCTCTTCGGGTCCAAGGACGGTTGAATCCGCCTCCTGACCGTGTTTATGAATTCACCGGGCTGGGTCCCAGGGCCTTGATATTGTCCGTCATTTCGGTTGCGATTTCGGCAAAGCGGGCTCCCTGGGCCGACGACAGATTGTACATCTGCACCCGTTCCGGTTCCATGCCCAGCTCTTTAAGGGTTCGCTGAACGTATTCGACTTTCCGTCTGGTTTTGAGATTTCCTTCCAGGAAATGACATTCGCCTTCCAGTCACCCGGCCACGTACACGCCGTCCGCCCCGCCTTCGAAGGCGGTCAGCAGGTGAAGAATGTCCACCCTGCCGCTGCACGGCACCTGAATCACCTTCACATTGCTTGGATAGTTCAAGCGCATGGATCCGGCCAGGTCGGCAGCTGCATACGCACAGTACTTGCAGCAGTATGCCAGGATCTGGGGTTCAAAGGTTTCATTCATGATCTCTCTCCGATGTGTTTTAGGAGTTTAGTTGTTTAGGCTGAAGGCCGAAGAAAAAGGCTCCATCTTTCTTGTTTGCTCTCATGTCTGTCTTCAGTCTAAACCCCTTCAGCCTATCAGCCTATCTGCCTATATTTTGGGCGCCCGGAGTTCTCAGGCTGCCGGTGATTCTGACGCCCGTAATTCCACTTTTTTAAGCCGCTGCCCCTTTTTTCTTTTCAAAGAGGGCCGCCGTCTTGGCAACGATCTGTTCGTCGGTAAAATGCTTGAGCTGGATGGCCTTTCCCGGGCATTCGGCGACACAACTGCCGCAGCCATGGCACTCGGCCGGTTCGATGACCGCATGCCCTTCATCCCCGATGTAAGGAATGTGATAGGGGCAGGTCCGTACACAGGTCACACACACGGCACACTTGTCCGGATCCACTTCGGCCACCACCCCACCCACCAGGATCGAATCCCGCGAAAGGATGGTCATGACCCGCGACACCGATGCCCGGGCCTGGGCGATGCTTTCGTCCAGCGCCTTGGGATAGTGGGCCAGACCGGCCATGAAAATACCCTCGGAGCCGAAGTCCACGGGGCGCAGCTTGGCATGGGCCTCCACCAGGAAGCCGTCGGCATTAATCGGCACCTTGAACAGTTCGAACAGGTCTTTGTTTTCATTGGGCAGCACGGCCGTCGCCAGCACGAGCAGGTCCGGATTCAATTCTACCGGCATCTGGAGCACATGGTCCCTTACCGTCACACGCAGCTGCCCGTCGGCTTCCTTGACATCCGGCAGGTTGTCTTCCAGGTTGTAGCGCATGAAGATAATGCCCTTTTCGCGGGCCTTATTATAGAGCTCTTCGCGGAAACCGTAGGTGCGAACATCCCGGTAGAGCACATAGATGTCCATCTCCGGGTTGCGCTCCTTGAGCGTCAGGGCGCTCTTGATGGTGTGGGTGCAGCACAACCGGCTGCAGTATGGCCGCTCCACGGTCCGCGACCCCACGCACTGGATGAAGGCTACGCTCCGGGCGGTGGACAGCCGAGAATCGTCTGCATCCATGGCTGCATCCATTTCGAAGTGGGTCAGCACATTGGGATTTTGCGCGTACAGGTACTCGCTGGGAATGTACTCCTTGCCGCCGGTGGCGATGATGGTGGCACCGTGCTCCACCACCGTCTCCGTGAGCGACTCACCGGAGGTCATGAGCGTGGTGGTGAAGTTGCCCATGATACCGGTGGTCTCCACCGGCTCCGTCTTCATCAGCACCCGAATCTTTTCATGGCTGCGCACCCGGTCGACCAGCGATTCCAGGTATGGTTTCACCGGCTCTCCCTGCCAGGTGGAGCGCAGTTTGTGGGCCACACCGCCCAGTATATCGCCCCGTTCCACCAGATAAACCTGGAGTCCCTGGTCGGCAACGCCCAGCGCGGCTTCCATACCAGCCACACCCCCGCCGACCACCAGCACCTTCTGGGTGACTTCAAGCCGGACCTGGTGCAGTGGCTCGATGAATGCGGCCTTGGCCACGGCCATGCGGACCAGGTCTTTGGCCTTGGCCGTGGCCCGTTCCGGGTTGTTCATGTGGACCCAGGTGTTCTGGTCACGGATGTTGGCCATCTCGAACAGGTACTTGTTCAAACCGGCATCCCGGATGGTCTCCTGGAACAGGGGCTCGTGGGTTCGGGGCGAACAGGAGGCCACCACCACCCGGTTGATGCCATGTTCCGTGATCACCTCTTTCATCTTGTCTTGGGTGTCCTGGCTGCAGGTGAACAGGTTGTCCTCCACGTGCACCACATGGGGCAAGGTGGCGGCGTACTCCCTCACCGCCGGCACGTCAGCCACGCCACCGATGTTGATGCCGCAGTTGCAGACAAATACGCCGACCCGCGGCTCCTGTCCTGACACATCGATCTCCGGTGGCAGCTCCTTGGTTTTAATCAGCGACCCTCTGGCTTGCGCCAGCGTCCGGGTAGCCGTCGCTGCAGCGGCGGAGGCCTCCATGACCGACTGGGGAATATCTTTGGGCTCCTGGAATGCGCCGCAGACGAAGATGCCCGGCCGGCTGGAACTCACCGGTTCGAGCGTCCGGGTGGCGGCATGCAGGTGTTCGTTGAGATCGATGCCCATCGTTTTGGCCAGGGCCACCGACTCCTTGTTGGGGGCCAGCCCAACGGCCAGAACCACCATATCGAAGGTCTCTTCAATCAGTTCACCTTCTTCGGTGATATAGCGCAGCCGCAGGTTGTCGTCTTCGACCGGATCGATGGTATGCACCTTGGACCGGATGAATCGCACCCCTTTTTCATCTTTGGCGCGCATGTAGTATTTTTCAAACTCCTTGCCGTGGGTTCGCATGTCCATAAAGAAGACGGCTGTATCCAGCGGCTTGTTGCTGTGCTCCTTGGCGATGATCGTCTGCTTGTTGGTGTACATGCAGCATACCGAGGAGCAGTAGCTGTGGTCGCTGCAGTTGATATCCCGCGACCCCACGCACTGAAACCAGGCAATTTTTTCCGGCTCCTTGTTGTCTGACGGCCGAACCAGATGGCCGGCATAGGGGCCGGAGGCGGAAAGGATCCGTTCCATCTCCAGGCTGGTGACCACGTTGGGATGGTTGGCGTACTGGTATGTTTTGTGTTCAGTGGGGTCGAAGGGGGTGAACCCGGGCGCCAGGATGATGGCTCCCACGTTGATGGTCTTGTGTTCGGCCACCATCTCGTGGTTGACCGCATGGGCCAGGCAGGCGTCCACGCAT
>JAGTUY010000461.1 GCA_018224455.1 Desulfosarcina sp. | reverse complement strand
TCCATCGCTGCCTTCTATCTGGAATCGATCAGAATTAACAAAATACAAGCACCAAATTCCAAATAAATTCCAAATTCGAATATCCAAATCACAAACAGAGCCGCATCGGCGGTTTGGAATTTTTTTATTGGGGTTTATTTGTGATTTGTTTTTTGGTTATTTTGATCTCTCCTTCATCTTCTTAACTGTAGGCGTATGGTGCACCATTGGTTGAGCTTAAACGCTTTGAGTTACCTTCTTTAAATAAATCACCGCCGGTTTGGTGTTCAGGTAGCCCAGCACCTGGTAGGCCCGCGGATCCTTGATCAGTTGGCTCACCCGGCTGGTCTTGTCCATCAGGCTCCCAAAGGTCAAGGCGCCGGTGGGGCAGGTCTGGGCGCAGGCCGGCACCACCTCGCCGTCGCGGATGGCGCGGTTTTCGTTTTTGGCCACGTTGTGGGCATCCTTGATCCGTTGGATGCAAAAGGAACACTTCTCCATCACGCCCTTGCTGCGAACGGTGACGTTGGGGTTGAGCTGCATCGGAAGCGGCTCGGGTCGCTCCCAGTCGAACCAGTTGAAGCGTCGCACCTTGTAGGGGCAGTTCTGGCCACAGAAACGGGTGCCGATGCAGCGGTTGTAAATCTGGTTGTTGAGCCCCTCCTTGGAGTGGTGGGGCGCATAGACCGGGCACACCGCCTCGCAGGGGGCGTTGTCGCAGTGCTGGCACATCATGGGCAGAAAGGTGATCCGGGCCATGTTGGCCGGGTCATGATAGCGCTGGATCTGCAGCCAGGCCATCTCCCGGCCTTCCAGGATTCGCTTCTCACCGACCATGCCGATGTTGTTTTCCGCGTAGCAGGCCCCCACGCAGGCGCTGCAGCCGATGCAGCGGTCCATGTCCACGATCATGGCCCAACGGTAGCCGTCATGGTCGTGGGGGGGGTAGAGATCCCGTTTGGGATCGTAGCCTTCGGGCAACGGCGGCGTCAGCGGGAAGCTGTCCATGGTCAGTCCCGGTTTGTCGTGGCTGTCCCTGTGGCCGATCTGGTCGATGGCTACGGTGGGTGCGATTTTACGGCCCAGGGCCACGCGGTGGCCTGAGGTCGTGGCTAGCGCCACGCTTTGGCCGCTTTTCTCCAGGCTCGCCAGCGGTGTGGCAAACGACGGTGCCCCGGCGTCGGCGTCGACCGATGGATCCAGCATGGCCAGGGGGTTGACGCCCTGGCCGCTGCCCCAGCGGCCGAACTCGCTGTGGCCCTGCCCGGCAGGCACCACGACGGTTCCCGGGAAAACGCCCGCATAGGCTTTTACCGGTGCCTGAATTTCCCCGCTTTGGGTTGTCATGGTAACGACATCGCCATCCTGCATACCGTCGGCGGCCATGCTGTCCGGATTGATCAGGGCCGTGGTTTGCCAGGGGATCTGGGTCAGGGTGTCCGGGGTCTCGATCAGCCAGGGCCGGTTGGCACCCCGGCCGTCGAAAAAGCGGATAGAGGGCGGCGCCATGAGCACATATCCATCCGTTGGTTCCGGTAACGTCGCCAGGTAGGTTTTCAGGGTCGCCGCAGCTCTCAGGTTTGCCTTGGGGTTACCGCTCGTGGCGCTGTCTTCGCCGAATCGTCCACCCCTCTGGATCGTTTCCAGCCAGGTGGTGGCGGTTTGACTGCTCTGGCCGGCCAGCACGGTTTGGCTCACCAGCGACTGGTAGTCAGCCGCCGGCCGCCTCTCGGGCGGCAGCAGATTGAGCAGCAGGTCCCCCAATGCCGGCGCCTGGGTGATCTTTCCCATGCTGGGCTGCAGGGTGGCCAAGGTGGTGCCGTTGCTTTCATAGGCGTCCCAGGTCTCCAGGGCCACCTGCACCGGTACGATCAGATCGGCGGTGGCCGATGTCTCATCCACGAAATTGGAAAAGGCCACCACGAAGCGCTTTTTGTTGCCGAGGGTTTTGGCGATGCGGCTGCCGCTGGGAATGGAAAAGACCGGATTGACGTTGTTGAGCAAGACCAGTTCCACGGATTTTTGATCCATGGCATCGAATGCGTCAAGGACGGTCGACCGACGGTCGGCGATCTCTACCCGGTGACGGTTGTTGAAGTCGAACAGGGATATTTCAGGGTCCAGGGTCAGGTTGAGAAAAAGGGCGGCCAGTTCGGCGGCAATGGCATGTCCACCGGCACCGCCGGCGCCCGTGCCCAGAACCAGGGGCCGTTTTGCCTGCAGCAACAGCCGACCGACCGCGGCCTGGTCATCAACGCTGACGCCCGACATGCGGGCCACCGCTTCGGGGGTGTAGGCCTCGGTTGCGACGGCCAGGGCTTTGCGCAGGTTCCGGTCCATCCGACGGCCGTTTTCGTCGTCCACCACCATGCGGACCAGTCCCATGATCACTGCGGCTTCGGTGCCCGGCCGGCAGCCGATCCAGCGGTCGGCATTGGCGCCGGTCAGGGACTGGAACGGGCTGATCTGGACAAACACACCTTTGCTGCCGTCGCTCAACATGTGCATGGCCGTGAACTTGCGGGCGTATTCCACCGGCGAGAGCCAGGTTTCCAGAAAGTCGGCGCCGAATCCGACCAGCACATCGGCCTGGTCCATGTGCAGGACCGGCAGGGCGGGGCTGCCGAAGAGCTGCTGGTGGGCAAATTTGAGGGCCTCGTGGGCCAGGGGTTCGAAAACGATGGGCGGTGCGCCGTTGAATGCCTGCAATACTGTGGCAAACAGGTCCAGCTGGGTCTGGCCGACAACCTCGGTGACCATGGAGATGCGACCGGTTCCGCGACTGGCTGCCGCCCGGGCCTTTTCCCGGATCAGCGCTTCGGCTTTTTCGAAAGGGATTTCCTGCCACCCATCCTCCATCTTCAGCCGGGGCATCCACAGTCGGTCGGGATTATAGAGCCCCTGCAGGGCCGCCTGGCCCCGGATGCAGAGCGTTCCCCGGTTGACTGGGTGCAGGTGGTTTCCTTCCAGTTTGATGATCCGACCCTCGCGGTTTTTGGCCAGCACGCCGCAGCCGGCCGGGCATTCCCGGCAGGTGGATGCATACCAGGCTTCCTTGCCGGTGACCATGTCTTCCGTGGCCCGGACCATGCTGAACAGATTGTCTTCGGGTTTGGCTGAACAGCCGGCGGCAACGGCGACGCTGCCCATGGATGCAATCTTGAGAAATGTTCTGCGATTCATGCGTGATGCCCGTTCGTGCCAGGTTTCCCATGCCGATGACATGGGTGGATCGGATCCTGTATCCACCTTGCTGCCGATGGATGGCGTATTGTCAGTGAAAGTTACAATTTGCCGCAAGTGCTACGGCTATGCTGCTGGTGAACGTCGGGGTAAAATGATTTGGAGCGAAACTGTCGCCACGATAGCAAAAGGCGGATAGGGTGTCAATCTCAGAACGAACCGTCCAGCCAGGTGCCGGTGCGCAGGCGCCAGGCGATGGCC
>JAGTUY010000460.1 GCA_018224455.1 Desulfosarcina sp. | reverse complement strand
GCGTACCCACATAGGCGATCAGAAACAGCACGATAACCGCTATGAGGCTAACCATGTAATTTTTATTCATCGAACCGCACCTCACTCCTTGGCGCCTAGCAGATTCGAATGTCCGCGATCGACTTCTCGCCAACGGGCCGATGCCAGGGTGACATCGATAACCTCCCGGTAAGGAGATCGCGGTCAATTCAGAGCCGCTGCCGGATGCCTGAATCGAAAGATTATAAGGTAAGTTTTTAGAAACCGGGCCCGTCTGCCGCGGCTTCATCGATCAATCCTGCTCGCTTCAACGAACCGAAAAACTGCTTTCGGGATTCCGTCGCTTTAAGCTCATATATTTTTTCCCGGCAGGCTACGTAAATGTCGAAAGCCGCCATGGCCATTTCGTCGATCTGCCGGTCCAGATCATACAGGCTCACATCCCCGTCACTGCCATCGCCCGGCAGATGCTGCCGAATAATCTGCTTCAGGGAAAATACAAAGCTGGTGGCCGTGGAGGGGGTAAAGGTCTGAACGGCGCGGATTCTCAGGATGGGATCGAGGGCCTTGGCCATCACCTCACGCCCGTGCCCCGCGGTCAAGGCCTCCACCAATGCATCGAGGCTCTGGTGGGTCGTCTGCCCCACCGGATTGGCAAAGGGGTCTTTCTGGCTTTTGATGAACCGCGCCGTTTCGGCCGGGTAGGAATCGACCGTGGCTTGAAACCAGCTTTCGAGGATCTCCTGTTTTTTCGCCGCCAGAAATTGTGCAGAACTCATCTTCGGTGTCACCCCGGTGGTTCCCGCGTCAAGCCGGCCGGAACCGCGATGTCAACTTCAGTTTTACCTTCGGATTTCAACGGTGGAAACGGCTTTGCAACAGCTGGAAACCGGCCGATTTCAAAGTCGAATCTATAGTCAACTTCCATTTTTCTGTCAAGGACAAATAAGGCGCCGCATGGCTGGGTGGCAGTCGGTCAACCATACAGTTTTTTCCACGGGGAACGCCGGTTCTCCCGGGCATTGGACAGCGCCAGATACAAGGTTCCCACCACCAGTTCGGCACAGTGGAAATGATCGTCGGGGAGGCTCTCGAGCAGTCCGCTCACCTGTTCCGGGGTGACTTCCCAGGCGCTGTCCATCGGTTGGCCGTCGACCAGTTCAATCACGGCGTTGCAGCAGGCGTTGGTATTGAGGCAGCCGTTGATGTCATAGGACAGGGTGCGGATGCTGTCCCCATCCAGATTCATGAAAAACTCCACCGTATCGCCGCAATCGCCGGTCTTCTTGCCATATCCGTCCGGTTTATCCAGTCGCTCCCGGCGATCCGTGCGAAAAGCCATCTCCAGGAACTTAAGGGAATGGTCCTGCCAGAAGTCCGATGTTTCCTTTTCCGCGTCCATGAAGTGGCGTCTCCTTTATAGATGAGCCTGTTGGGTTTTGCGCGATAGCTAGTGGCGGATCATAAAAGCCGTCGCCGGCTTTGTCAATACAGGTGGCAAGGGACCTGATGGATGTCAACCTGCCTGCCCACCTTGCCGGATCGATCATTCCCGCCAGGAAAGAATCCCTTGCCCGCAATCGACTTCGGTGGTATCCGTCAAGATCCTGCGGCATGCAGGGCAAGGCCCATCGGCCATCCGACAACCGCCGCGGGCAACGCGCACCGGGTCCCGTGAAGAGACCCTTCGAAATGATACAGGACAACCCGCCATGAACGACAAAGAGAACGCCTGCAGCACCGAACGACGCTTGAAAATCCTCGTCTTCCAGGAGGGCGGCCGGGGCGAAAGCAAGGTCAAAGGAATCCAGCGGCACGGCCAAAACCAATTCGACATCACTCTGGTCACCATCGACCAGTCCCTGCCACCGGTGGTGGACGACGCCTCCGAATACCTGCCGGACACCATTTCGGCGGACCTGGTACTGGATTTCCTCAAACACCCCGACCTGTCCCACGACCTGGCCCTGATCTGCCAGCGGAGGGGCATCCCCGTTGTGGCCTCGGGAAAGAAAACGACGGTGGACGGCACCCACACGCCGCCGGTCTGCTGCGCCTTGGCCCGACACCGGGATCTTGGGGCCTACAGCCGGTGCTTTGGCGCGCCGGAATTCGATGTCTCGATCAAGGACGGGAAAATCAGCGAGGTCACTGTGCGCCGCGGGGCGCCCTGCGGTGCCACCTGGGAGGCGGCCCGCCGGATGAAAGGGACCCGCGTTGAAGAAGCACCGGTGCGCATGGGCTTGGACACCCAGTTTTTCTGCACGGCCGATCCGTCCAACTGGGACCCCATCTGGGGCAAGAGCCCGGTCCATTTGGCTGCCGATCTGCATCGTGCGGCACTGGCGGCCGCACTGAAGAAAGCGCAAATCGAGGATGAACGTCGATAGCCTCAACGCCGTTTAACAGGGGTGTCGTTGGTTGAAACCGACCAGGGCACATCCTTTAACCGTTCGTTACCTTTAGTTTTTCCGGTCGGATAAACTCGATCATGATCAGGGGGCAGTATGGGTGGGCAAAGGGATCAGGGCATTCTCCTCCTGTGTAAGAAATGGGCATAGGGCTCTCGCAGGTCAACGCAACGACCAATGGCGATCAGGCCGCTCTTGGTCTG
>JAGTUY010000459.1 GCA_018224455.1 Desulfosarcina sp. | reverse complement strand
CCGGTATGCATCCTCATGCCGGCCATGGGCGTTCCGGCGTCCTGGTACGAACCACTGGCCGGCACATTGGGCCGTCAGGGTTTTCAGGCTGTCACCGCTGATTTGCGTGGGCATGGTGAAAGTTCGCTGCGGGCTTCCAGATCAGTGGATTTCGGTTTCCGTGAGATGGTCGCCCAGGATCTGCCGGCCGTGGTGGCAGCTACGACAGGGCGATTTCCCGGATGCCCCATCTACCTGTTGGGGCACAGTTTGGGTGGCCAGATGAGCGTACTGTACGCCGGGCTTTTTCCCGGTCGGGTGGCTGGGATCGTGCTGGTGTCGAGCTGTTCGGTCTATTTCAAGGGGTGGGCCTTCCCCGCCAATCTGACCATCCTGCTGGGAACCCAACTGGCCTGGGGAATCTCGAGGCTGCTCGGCTACTATCCAGGCCGGCGTTTGGGCTTTGGCGGCCTGGAGGCCAGAACCATGGTACGCGACTGGGCCCATAATGCCCGCACCGGCTGTTACCAGCCCGCCAATTGCAGCTGTGATCTGGAGGCGGCGCTGGAACGGGTGGTTACGCCCGTGTTGGCCATCGCCATTGCCGATGACCACCTTGCCCCGCCCCGGGCAATCCGATATCTTTGCGATAAATTGAAAAATGCGCCGGTCCAGTACCTGCGCATGGGGGTCGAGGAGATTCCCGCTGCGGGGCAGAATCATTTTGCCTGGGTGGCCCATGCGGATGCCATCGTACGGGAAATGGGGCGCTGGATGGCCACACAACCCAGATCTTCTGAGGAGTTGAATTCGTATGGACATGACCGATACCACAATTGAACTGCTTGAAAAAATTAGGAAAAAATCTCCTCTGGTCCACAACATCACCAACTTCGTGGTGATGAACCCGACAGCCAATATACTGCTGGCCATAGGGGCGTCGCCGGTAATGGCCCACAGCCGCAAAGAGGTGGCGGACATGGTAGCCATGGCCGGCGCTCTGGTGCTGAATATCGGCACCCTGACGGAAAAATGGATCGAGGCCATGCTGCTGGCTGGCAAGGCGGCCAATCAACGGGGCATCCCGGTGATACTGGATCCGGTCGGCGCCGGTGCCACCGGTTACCGTACCTGTGCCGTCAAACACATCTTAGGTGAAGTAAACATTTCGGTGATCCGGGGCAATGCGTCTGAGGTGCTTTCCCTGGCTGTTGACGACGTGAAGACCAAAGGGGTGGATTCGTCCCTGTCCCTGTCCGACGAGATCGTGGCGGCCGCCGGTGCCATTGCTCGGCAACACACCTGTATCGTTGCTATTTCCGGGGAGAAGGATAACATCACCGACGGCACTCGGACGCTTCGAGTGGCTAACGGTGTGCCCCTGATGACCCGGGTGACCGGCCTGGGATGCGGGCTGTCGGCGGTTGCCGGGGCTTTTTGTTCCGTGGCCCGGGACGACCTGCTGGCCGCTACCGCCGCTGCATTCGGTTTTTATGGGTTGTGCGGGGAGTTGGCCCTGGCTGCCAGCGACCGGCCGGGCAGCTTTTTCGTAGCCTTCCTGGACAGCCTATATTCGGCCGGCAGTAATGAAATCCACAAGCATTTAATGGTTAACTAACCACCGTCAACCGGCATGGCGATACGCGCAGGAGAGATGATTCATGAAGTCGTGCAGAGAATGCAAACACCAGGTGAGTGAACAGGCTGTCGCCTGTCCGGACTGCGGGGCGCCGTATCCGGCCCGTGTGCGCTGGGACGGCTATGGGTTTGAGTATAAGAGCCAGTCCACTTTTCTCGGGCTTCCTCTGCTGCACGTTTCATTTAAGTACCGGCCCAATCGTATGCCGGTGGTGGCCAAAGGGGTGATTGCCGTGGGGCAGTTCGGCGTCGGGATCATCAATATTTCCCAGTTTGGCATCGGCGTGATCAGCCTGGGCCAGTTCACCATTGCCGGCTATGCCCTGGCGCAGTTCGCCCTGGCCTATTCGTGCATCGCTCAGTTTGCGGTATACGTGGATCAGGGCGTCGGGCAGGTTCTGGTTAAGTGGGCCGATTGGCTGGGACGGTTATAAACGTAAAGCCCCTACCGACATTCAGCAGCCTGCAATGCCGCTCCCAAGTCAAAGGCAAGCCGCTGGTAATTGTCTGCAAAGCGGTCCCAGTCCGGCGGTGTGTCTCCCCTGGCGTTCTCCATCACCGACAATACACGGTTGACCGACCGTTTGAGCCGGATGCAAATGGGGACACGGGTGGCGGCATTGATCTCCCCCAGCAAAGCTTCAATTTCCATCAGACGGGCGCTGGCCAGGTAATAAACCGCCGGAATACTCTCCGGGGCAAGCTGGTAGAGCGCTTTCGCCGCGTCTAACAACCGGCTTGGGTCCTGTTCGGCTGTCTTGCCGGATGGGTCGCCTGAAATATTTATCAGGGATTCGCAAAGGTTCTCCCGGTATCGAAGCTGAAGGCCGGCAGCGTCCCAGGACTTTTTTAAGGCCAACCCCTTTTCCAGTTCATCGGCGGCACAGGCGAAATTGAAGGCGGGCTCCCTGCCCAGTTTGGCCAGTCGAAAGCAGGCATCACCCTTGGTCAGATGAAGCTGGCCGCACCCGTCAGACGGCCTTCTGCACGTGATTGTCTGTGCGGCGATCCATTCATGGTCGCCACGCGCCGCGTGCTGCTGGAATTGACTCAACTGCAGGCTGGTGCAGCCGAAGAATACGAGGATTAGCACCAGGCAGGCGGCCAGCGCCGGCTGCCGCCGCTTCGAGGCGGTTCGAAGAACCGGTGGCCAGGTTTGCGGCGTTATGTGCCGATGGACGGTTGATGTCGCCAGCGAAACGAATCTCCTGGTGTCAGGGCCACGGCTGGGGTTTTTGCCAAGGTGATACCGGCTGGTGGATCGGGCGTGTCGGAATGGAGAACAAGTGGAGCGGCCTATGCGTTTGTTGAAAAACGACCAACCGTACGAGGTTGAATGCCAATTCCACTAAAGTCGTGGCTTTCTCCGCCGCTCCCGGTGAATGGAAAACAGTTTTTCGCTGATTGCGTCGAAAATGAATTCACTGGGGGCGATGCCCCTGGATTTGCAAAAGTCCTCGACACGGTCGTACAATGCTTTGGGAATGTCCGTGCAGATGCAGTCCTCACCTGTCGCTTCTGTTTTTTCACTCATCACATCGCCCTTTCAGGGGCTTTCCGGTTCTGCGGATTCAGTTCATGATTCGTGTATTGGACAATATATCGCTCGGTTTGCAATATCGTCAAGTTATAAGATTGTGGGTGAATATCAGATCACATGTTCTCGGCAATGGTTACTGTTCGATCACCGAGCATATTCACGTAGCTGCCCATCTCGTTGTCATACCAACCGTAAATGACGGCCTGGGTGACCGGTGCGCGCACCACCGTATCCGTGAGGCTGCTGAGCACGGACTGGGAAAAGCCGGGGATGCTGGCCAGATCCAAACTCAGGTCTGCCGTGCGGGTATGGGTTTCATGGCCCTCGATCACTGCCGCTGCCTGGGGCGAGCCCAGAATATCCCCGGAGACATTCTGCTTCTCCGTGTATTTGAGATACCCGTTGGGGTCCAACTGCGCGGCCTGTTCGTAGACCGTGTTGAGCACGCCGCGGCGGACCGTTTCTTCGGCCGGGCTTTCCTGAATACTGAGCACCAGGATGATCAAAGATCCACTACTGACGGGGACCCGCACTGATTCAGCAATGAATCCGATGTGCTCCATTTCGGGTATTACCAGCCTCAGGGCCTTTGCCGCTCCGGTTGAGGTGAGGATGATGTTGTTTATGATCGATCGGTTTTTTCTCAGATCGGTCTTGCCGTCCTTGGGCAGGCGATCCAGAACCTGTTGGGAGCCGGTGGCGGCATGGATCGTGGCCATGGAGGCTGACAGGATCCGCTTGGCCCCGAAGGCGTTGATCAGGGGCTTCATCATGTGGGCTAGGCATGTGGTGGTGCACGAGGCATTGGAAATGATCCGGTGGCGCCGGGGGTCGTAGTCGTTGGCGTTGATCCCCATCACCGTCGTAACCGCATCGCCGGGCATGGAGATGCCCTCTTCCTTGATCTTGAAGGGTGCGGAAACCACCACCTTTTCGGCTCCGGCTTCCAGGTGTCCCCTGACCGACCCACTGGGCTGGTCTACCGTCAGGGTTGGATCCAGGAACTGACCGGTGGTATCCACCACCAGACGCACGCCATGGGCCTTCCAGTCAATGGACTGGGGGGTTCGTGCGGTTCTCAGCAACCGCAGGCTAATGCCGTCAACAACCATCGTTCCCGCGCTGTCGTCGATGTCGGTGATTACCGGCTTGGCGCGGTACCCATGAAGAAAGGTATGCAATGCACCATAGGTGGAGTCCCGCTCCAGATAGTGGGCGACGTCCGCCAGGCCCGTACCGGCTTGCCGGCCGATGTTGACCACGATTTCGTTGAAGTATCGCCGTCCCACATGATGCCACAGGGTGAGTTTGCCGATGCGGCCGAGGCCGTTGATACCGATTTTCATCTGTCCCTCGTTCATGGCATTTCCTCCTATTCAGGCCTCCCTGATCTTCATGGCCCCTTGATAAACCGATCCCTCCCGACCGTCAATGCTTATATGGCTGCCCGACCGGATGACGACCTGGTTGAATTCGGCGGTTTTTTCCTTTTCGTTGCAAACCAGGGTGCCGCATCCCACCACACAGGTCTTGCCCAGCCGGTGCGCCACCACCGATGCATGGCTGGTCAGCCCGCCCCTGGCGGTGAGTATGCCGTCACTGGCAAAAATCTCCTTGATGTCGTCGGGAACCGTGTCTCCGCGAATCAGGATCAGGGCCGTGTCCGGTTCGGTTTCCCGCCAGCGGTCGATTTCCGCCAATGTAAAGACGGCCCGGCCGCTCATGGCCCCGCCGGCAACGCCGATGCCGTGACCCAGATAGCGATCCTCCAGATTTTCTTCCACGTCGAAGGCGAGTACGGTTTTTCGCTCCCGGATGGCCATGTCACGGGTCTGGAGCAGGTAGATGTCATCGGCTGACGGACCTTCGAAGGTGAACTCCATCTCCTGGGGGCCCCAGCCTTTTTTATAGATGAGCTGGGCCGCCCATTTGCGGATGGCCGCATAAATGGCCGGATAGTGGGTCTCCAAGGTGATGTCCGTGTCCCGCATCTCGATTTCCTGCTGCTTGATCGAAATGGGCAGGGTTCGCACCAGGCCCGCCACCACGTCTTCTCCTTGGTTTTCCAGCGTGAAATCACCCCATGGACTCAAGGTGTCCCCGGACCAGCGGGGGTTGTGGGTGAAGAAGACGCCGGAGCCCGCCTGGGGGGAGATGTTGCCGAAGACCATCTCCTGAACCGTGACGGCGGTGCCCCAGTCGTCCGAAATGCCCATGATTTTCCGGTAGGTCTCTGCCCGGGGGGATTCCCATGACGAAAAGACCGCGTTGATGGTCATAAAGAGCTGATCCAGGGGATCTTCGAGCATCTCCACACCCTCTTCCTGGATCCGGGCTTTGTAGGCCAGGGCTACCATTTTCATCTGCTCGCCGGTGAATCCTTTTTTCAGCGGGATGCCCAGCCGCGTCTTGAATTCGGCAATGATGGCGTCAAAATCGTCGCGCGCCAGCCCGAAAGCCATGCCGTAGCATTGAAGGAATCGACGGTAGTTGTCCCAGGCGAACCAGGGGTTGTCCATCTTGTGGGCCAGCCCCTCGGCGATTTCCTCATTGATTCCCACATCCAGGAAGGTTTCCATCATACCGGGTTGAGAAATGGAAGCACCGCTGCGCACCGAGAAGAGCAAGGGGTTGGCCGGGTTGCCAAACCGTTTCCCGCTGATTTTTTGGAGTTGGGTAATATGCTGTCGAACCTGCTGACGGAAGTTCTTTTTCACCGGAGCGAAACCGTCGATCAGTTCCCGACAGCGAAAGGCCTCGGTGGTCACGATGAATCCAGGGGGCACCGGCAGCCCCAGGTTTTTCAATTTGAGCAGATTCAGCCCCTTGTTGCCCATAT
>JAGTUY010000458.1 GCA_018224455.1 Desulfosarcina sp. | reverse complement strand
CTTTCATCTAATGCTCCTGGACATAAAGATGCCGGGCATGGACGGCGTAACGGTGCTTGAAAAAGCCATGATCATTCGACCGGCCCTACCGACCTTGATGATGACCGCCTACGCCACCGTGGAAACCGCCGTGGATGCCATGAAAATCGGTGCCATGGACTACCTGATCAAGCCCTTCGCGCCCGACGCCCTGATCCCCAAAGTTGCGGCGGTGTATGAGGCTTTTCAGGAAGCCGCCCACCGTAAACAAACCGTGGGAGCCATCGTTCTGGCCACCGGGACTACCGGTTTTGATCCGTCGGCCGGAAAAAACCCCATGGGATACGGTATCGTACCCAATGTGGTCACCAGCCTGGCGTTCGAACGGATGCTCAGCGGCACCGGGCCTGACAACGGTCGCCTGCTGCGCCCATCGGACAAAAGACCCGTGAAAAAAGCCGCATGGATTCAATGTGTGGGCTCCCGGGATCTTCAGTCCGGCACCGATTATTGCAGCACGGTCTGCTGCATGTTCGCCCTCAAGGAAGCAGCCATGGCCAAACGGGTGGCCGGTGACGATTTTCAAGCCACCATCCTTTACATGGACATGCGCACCTTCGGTAAATCCTTCGAGCGCTATGGGCAGCAAACCGGCTCCACAGCAGGCGTTCGGCTGGAACGGGGACGGGTCCACTCCATCGCCCCCACCCCCGGCAGCCAAGATGTGGCCATCCGCTGGACGTCCACGACCGGAGAAATCCGTGAGGAGCGCTTCGATCTGGCGGTGCTCTCCGTCGGCCAACGGGCCAACCCACATACGGCAGCCCTGGCCGAGGGCCTGGACGTGGACACCGACGGATTCGGTTTCGTGAAAACCGCCCTTTTTTCCGACACCCGCACCACGCGGCCCGGCGTCTTTGCCGGGGGAACCCTCACCGGCCCCACCGATATTGCCGAGTCGGTGATCCGCGCCTCCTCGGCAGCCGTGAACGCCTCTCGGACGATACACCGCGCCGGGGGCAGCCTGGCCGAAAAGACCACCGTCTCCGATGCTTACCGGGACGTGTCGCGGGAGCCACCCCGCATTCTGGTGGTTCTCTGCCGCTGCGACACCGCCACGCAAGCGGATATGGACCAGGAGACGTGGTCGACGCTGTTGCAGCAGGATCCGGCGGTTGCCCGGATGGTAATCCTGGACCGCATCTGCACAATGGCGGGCTGGGAGGCCTTGACAAAAATGGGCGCCGCGGATTTCAATCGGGTGTTGGTGTGTGCCTGCCGTAGCTTCGTCTACGGCAAAAAGGCCCGTGGCCTGGCCGCCCCCTTTGGTCTGCATCCGGCCCTGATCGAAACGGTGGCTGCGGATGTACGTCAGGGGCAAGACGTACATGGCGTCGTGGCCACTATCCTGGCCGGCATCTCTAAATTGAAAAACATCTCCATAGAAGAAAGCCGCTCTACGCCGGTGGTCAATCGAGCGCTAGTGGTGGGCGGTGGGATTGCCGGCATGCATGCGGCCCTGGCCGTGGCCGACCACGGTGTCGATGTCACCCTGGTTGAGGCATCCGACCGGTTGGGAGGCAATCTGGTCTGGCTGCATCAGACCATCGACGGCACGCCCATCGCCCCCTACCTGGATGACACGATTGGCCGGATCGACAACCATCCCAGGATCCAGGTGATGACCGGCAGCCATGTAGTCGGCGCCTTCGGGCAAGCCGGGCACTTTTTTTCCACCATCGAATCGGCCGGAGAACCGACCACGACCGTCGAGCACGGGGTCGTGGTCCTGGCCACCGGCGGCATCGAAGCTACGACTGATGCCTACGGGTGCGGCAGCAGCGAGGCGGTGATCACCCAGCGGGAACTGGAGACCCGCATTTGCGAGAACCGATTAGACATCGAGGAGATATCCACCGTCGTGATGATCCAATGCGTGGGCTCCCGGGAAGAACCACGTAACTACTGCAGCCGCGTCTGCTGCCCCACGGCCCTGAAACAGGCCCTATGGTTGAAAAGCCGCAGCCCCGACCTGCAGGTCTACATCCTCTACCGGGACATGATGACTTGCGGCCTGAATGAAACCTGGTACACCGAAGCCCGCCGGCAGGGCGTTCTCTTCTTCCAGTACCGACCGGAACGTAAGCCAACGGTCAGCATCGGCACCGATGGAAAAAGGCCGGTTTCAGTGAAGCTTTATGATCCCATCCTGGACGCGCCGGTGCAAATCACCGCCGATTTGCTGGTACTGGCCACCGGTATCCAGCCCCGCCTGCCCGAAACCCTGGCCCGGGCCTACGGCGCCGAGCTGGACCGGGACGGATTTTTTCAGGAGGCCGATTCCAAATGGCGTCCGGTGGAGGCCTTGAAGGCCGGCGTTTTCAGTTGCGGTATCGCCCTGTCACCGCGATCCATTCCAGAAGCCGTGGCCACGGCCGAGGCCGCCGCCGGACGCGCCCTGGCCATCCTGGCTGCCGAACGGCTGCCGGCTGCCCGCACCATGGCCATGGTGCGCCACAGCCTCTGCACCCTGTGCCTGCGCTGTATTGACACCTGCCCCTATGGGGCCCGTTTTCTGGACGAAACCGGGCAGCGCGTCGAGGTCAACCCGGCCATGTGCCAGGGATGCGGCGATTGTGCCACGGTGTGCCCCAACAGCGCATCCATCGTGGAAGGGTTTTCCCATCGGAGTTTGTTGGGCGCCATCGAAGGAGCAATGGCCATGTGAAAAAATAACCAATTACAAAAACCAAGTTCCAAATAAATTCCAAGCTACAAATCTCAAATACCGCTCTTCAAGGTCATGCGGTTTGGAATTTTGAATTTGGTCATTGTGATTGATTTGTGATTTGATTTTTGGTTGTTGTGATTTTCCATTTATCATCTGATTTTAGGCGTATTGACCCGAATTTAAAGATTAAGGAACCTTCATGAATTTACAAATTGCCACCGCATCATCGGCGTCTGAAAACGGCAACAATGCCTTAGATAAAATCGGTTCCATGGTCAGGGCCTGCATTCAGTGTGGCACCTGCACCGGTTCGTGTCCGAACGCGCTGGAAATGGACATGACCCCGAGAAAAATGTGGCGGCTGGTGAATCTGGGTCGTCTTGCCGAGATCATGGCCAGCCGGACCTTTATTCTCTGTTCGGACTGCTACACTTGCACCCTGCGCTGTCCGCGGGGACTTCCCTTGACCGACGCCATGGAAGCACTCAAGGGCATCGCCTTTGCCCGGCGTGAAAGACGGCATCGCAGCAGCCGCCTGTTTTACGAAAAATTCATGCAAACCGTTCGGCGTCACGGCCGCATCCGCGAGATGGCCTTCATGACCCGCTACTTCACGGCCATGAAAAGTCCAACGGTACCCCTGCGCTTCGCGCCATTGGGCATCAAGCTCATGGGCAAGGGCAAGGTGGAGATCGGATTAGGCAAAACAGTCGCAACGCCGCTGGACGCGCTGTTCGAAAAGGTGGCGGACCTGGAGCGGACGACGTGTGCACCCCTTGAGAATGAGGGCCACGGATGAATTATCTCTACTACCCGGGATGCAGCCTCACCGCCTCGGCCCGTGAATATGACCTGGCCACACGGGCAGTGATGGCCGCCGCCGGCGCCCGGCTGACGGAAATTGACGGCTGGACCTGCTGCGGCGCCAGTGCAGCGGCCCCCATCAGCCATTTGCTCTCTCTATCGTTGAGTGCCCGCAACCTTGCCCTGGCAGAGCAGACGGCCGACGACGGTCAGGTCCTGGTGCCGTGCAGCGCCTGCTACCTGAACCTGAAAAAAGCCCACAACGCATTGCGCAACGATGCCGCGGGCCGGGCGACGATCAACGAGGCCCTTTCGGCTGTGAACCTCACGGCCACTGGCAGCGTACGGGTCCGCCATTTGCTGGACGTGCTGGCCAAGGATCTGGGTGCACAGCACCTGGCGCCGCTGATGAAACGCACGCTGTCAGGCCTAACCGTGGCCCCCTACTACGGCTGCCAGTGCCTGCGGCCCTATCCGGAATTTGATGATCCGGAGCGACCGGTCTCCATGGAACCCCTGATCGAAGCCACCGGCGCCGCCGTTCACGCCTGGGAAATGGGCAGTCGCTGCTGCGGAGCATCACTGGTGAGCACCCACCCGGAAGCGGGCCTCAATCGGGTCTGCGCCATCCTGAAAGCCGCAACGGGTGCGGACCTCATCGTCACCGTCTGCCCCATGTGCCAGATGAATCTGGATGCCTGGCAGGCCAAAGCCTCCCGAATGGCCGGGGAGAATCTGGCCATCACCGTGCTGTATCTGCCGCAGCTGCTGGGACTGGCCATTGGGTTGTCAGCACAGGAGTTGGGGCTCGACCTGAATCTGGCAATTGAGAGGAGTTTTCGCGAGAGAATGAAACCATAAATAAATCAATGTCAAAGGCCAAATGACAAATGTCAATTGAAGGCATTCTGTCGATCGGAAACAAAAAAAGATCCAATCCTTCATTTTTCATTTGGATTTTGACATTTGACATTCCTGAAAGGAATTATGATCCGTATTATCGACAACCTGCGCAACAGCCTGGCCGCCAAGCTCATCCTTACGGTGGGCATCGTGTTGCTGGTCACCATTGCCACCTGGGCGTTTTTCAACATCCGGCATCAAAAACAGAAAATGATTAAAAACGTGCTGGCCGGCACCGACAGGCTTACCACGACCATCCGGCTGGGAACCCACTACGCCATGATGCTCAACTCACGGGACGAAATCAACCAGATCATCAACAACATCGGCCGCCAGCCCGAGATCAAGAACATCCGCATCTACAACAAGGATGGAGAGATAAAATACTCCAACTACCCTGACGAGGTGGAGCAGACGACCAACATCAAGGCCGAAGCCTGCGACATCTGCCATCGCACCGATCCGCCTATGGAGACGGTTTCGCTGGAAGAGCGCACCCGCATCTTTTTGTCCCCATCGGGCTACCGACTGCTGGGCATCATCAGCCCCATCTCCAACGAGCCCGGATGCAGCACCGGTGATTGTCACGTCCACCCCGAGGACAAGAAGATCCTTGGCGCGCTGGACGTGGTCATCTCCCTGGAAAACACCGACCGCGAAATCCTGATGGAAGAGCAGGGAATCATCGGTCTGGCCGGCTTTGTCTTTATTATCACCGCGGCCATCATCTTCGTCTTCGTGCTGCGTTTCGTCAACTATCCCATCAAACGCCTTATCGACGGCACGCACCTCATTGCCCGCGGTAATTACGCCAGCAAAGTCCAGGTGCAAAAAGCCGACGAACTGGGCCAGCTGGCCGCGGCCATCAACCAGATGGCCGACGAGATCGCCTCCCACCAGAAGGAGCTGAACAAGCAGCGGGACGAGTACCAGAACCTGTTCGAGCGCGTCCCCTGCCTGATCACCGTCCAGGACCGCAACTACCGGCTGCTGCGCTTCAACCGGGAGTTCTATCAACGTTTTGCCCCCGAACCCGGCGACTACTGCTACCACGCTTACAAGGGAAGAAGGGAGCGGTGTGTTTCCTGCCCTGTAGAGAAAACCTTTGCCGACGGCCTCTCCCACCACGCCGAAGAGAGCGGCGTGGACAAGGACGGCTCGCCCAAGCACTGGCTGGTGCGCACGTCGCCCATCAAGGACGGCAACGGCGAGATCGTCGCCGCCATGGAAATTTCCCTGGACATCACCCAGCGCCGGCAGCTGGAAGTGGAATTGCAAAAATCGGAAAAGAAGTACCACGCCATCTTCAGCAACATCCCCAACCCGGTATTCGTGCTGGATTTGAATACCCTTCAGGTCGTGGACTGCAACCGAAGCGTCACCGCCGTCTATGGGTTTAGCGTGGAGGAGATGATCGGCCGTTCCTTCATGACCCTGTTCGCCCCTGACGAACAGGACCACTACGCCTTCAAAGTCGCTACCTCCTCGGTCCTCAACCAGGCCCGCCACCTGAATCGTGACGGCAAGGGGCTGTTCGTCAACATCCGCATATCCCCGTCGGAATACTCCGGCCAGAAGGTGCTTCTGGTGACCACCAGCGACATTACCAAGCGTCTTGAGACCGAACAGCAGCTCATCCAGGCCAGCAAGATGGCCACCTTGGGGGAGATGGCCACCGGTGTGGCCCACGAACTGAACCAGCCGCTGTCCGTGATAAAAACGGTGAGCAGTTTTTTCATAAAAAAGCTCAACGCCTCAGAAGCCATCGCCCCGGACGTTCTCTCGACCATGCTGGTCAAGGTGGACGGCAACGTGGACCGGGCCGCCAGGATCATCAACCACATGCGCCAGTTTGCCAGGAAATCGGACACGGAGATGGTCATGGTTCAGCTCAATGAAGTCTTGAAAAGCGCATTTGAAATTTTCAGCCAGCAGCTGAAGGTGCGGGGTATCCAGGTGGTATGGGAGCTCCTTGAACCGCTGCCACGCATCCATGCCGATCCCAGCCGGTTGGAACAGGTGTTCATCAACCTGCTGCTCAATGCCCGGGATGCCATCGAATCCAGATGTGGAAACCAGCCGGCGGGTGATGCCGACGGGGAAAAAACCATCCGCCTGTGGACAGGCATCGAGGGTCCGTCGGTGGTATGCCGGGTTTGCGATACGGGCACGGGCATCCCGGATAACCTGGCGGAGAAGATCTTCGAGCCTTTTTTCACCACCAAGGAGGTGGGCAAAGGTACGGGACTGGGGCTTTCCATCAGCTACGGCATCATCAAGGAATCTGGCGGTACCATCCAGGCAGTGCCCGACACGCCCCACGGCACCTGCCTCGTGCTGCGTTTCCCAATCATCGATGCAACGGATGCCGCAGTCGCTTCCACTGACGGCAAGACGGAGACCTCCCATGAATGATATCAACGGCAAAACGATCCTAATCGTCGACGACGAACCGGATATCCGGGAGGTCCTGACCATCTCCTTGGAAGACATGGGCTACCGCACCGTGGAGGCGGAAAACGCCGCAACGGCCTTCGATCTCTTTCAAAAAGAACATCCCCAGATCGTGGTCACCGACATCAAGATGCCCGGGGGTGACGGGATCGGACTGCTGCGAAAAATCAAGCACGAAAATACGGAAACCGAAGTGATCATGATTACCGGCCACGGGGACATGAATCTGGCCATCCGCAGCCTGAAATACGAAGCCACCGATTTTATCACCAAACCCATCAATGTGGACGCTCTGGAGATCGCCCTGCGCCGGGCTCGGGATAAGATCGCCATGCGCCGGCAGCTGCAGGATTACACCCGGAGCCTGGAGCAGATAGTGCGTGAGAAAACGGAGCTTCAGGATCACCTGGCCTCCCTGGGCCTGATGATCGGATCCGTCTCCCACGGCATGAAGGGGCTGCTCACCGGCCTGGACGGCGGCCTTTACCTGGTGTCATCGGGGTTGAAGAAAAAAGACTTCAAGCGCGTGGAAGAGGGCTGCCAGGCCGCCCAGGAGACGGTCCAACGCATCCGCAAGATGGTGATGGATATCCTTTATTATGCCAAGGAACGGAAATTGAAGCGAGCGCCGGTCCGGATCGCAGACTTTGCCGAGGATCTGGTGCGGGTCATCCAGCCCCGCATTGACGGCTGCGGGATCCGGCTGGCGTGCCATTTTGAAGGCATCACAGGCACCATGCATGTGGATGCCGATTACCTGCAGGCCGCCCTGGTCAACATTCTGGAAAATGCCGTGGACGCCTGTCTGAAAGACCACCGCATGCCAACCCACCAGGTCGATTTCAGCATCACCGATCCGGGCGATGACATCGTTTTTTGCATTGCCGACGACGGCATCGGCATGGACAGGGATATTTGCAACCGGATTTTCAGCCTTTTTTTCTCGACCAAGGGGAGAAGGGGTACCGGTTTGGGATTATTTATCGCCAATCGTGTCATCGGCCAGCACGGCGGCAAGATAACGGTGGCCAGCAAACCGGGCGAGGGGTCTCTCTTTAGGGTCCGAATTCCCAAACACCAGGTTGAAATTCACCCTGAATCCGCCATGCCCACAGTTGAAAACAATCAAAACGCGGTTAAAGAATCCGGGCCCAGCAGTTCAGCCTGACGAAGACACACCCAACCGCGGTTCACTGGGCCGGATAGCTGAAGATGGCATCGATACCGTTCATGAAAGGAATGTGCGGATCCGTTCAGCCGCCGATTCCGATTGATCCGGGGTCAGCCAGTCGACCGACTGGCGGGCACCGAACCAGGTCAGCTGTCTTTTCGCATAGCGGCGGTGATCGCGCTTCAGCATCGTCACCGCCTCCGCCAGGCGGGTATCGCCGCCGACCACCGCAGCCAGGTGCCGATATCCGAGGCTCTGCATGGATTTTAGGTCACTGCCGTAGCCGCTGGCCATCAGCTGCCGTACCTCATCCAGAAAGCCCTGGGCTATCATGGCATCCACCCGCCGGTTGATGCGTTCGTAAAGAACCGGCCGGGGCCAGGAGATGCCGAATTCCAGGGTGTTGAAGCGCCTTTCACGGAACCCGTGGCGCTGGTGAAAAACCGTTAACGGTTCACCGGTGATCTCAAACACCTCGAGCGCCCGAATGATGCGATAGGTATCATTGGGGTGGATCCTTTCGGCCGCAGTGCTGTCGATCGCTTTCAGGCGACCCATCAGGACGGCGGCTCCCTCCGATTCCAGCTGCCGCTTGAGACGCCGGCGAACCACCGGTTCCGATGGTCCTTTCTCG
>JAGTUY010000457.1 GCA_018224455.1 Desulfosarcina sp. | reverse complement strand
CCACATTCAACATCGTGATCATTTTCTCAATTTTATCCACCTGACGTCTCAGACGGCGATCCGCCTTGATCTCATTTAAAAACCGTGAGCAGGATTGGGCCACGGCAGAATCGCACAAATATAGAAACGGTAACTGGTCCACGCATATTGTTCCGGGGACGGCACCATTTTGGCCCGGACCGGGTTGAGATGAATGTAGCGTGGCAGTTCTTTGGCGACAAATATTCTATTATCATTACGTTCTTTCACTCTTTTATTTATGTTCACCCCTTATTTTAAAAAATAATAATTATTTAGCTTGCTTTATCGATTTTAAAGCTTACAATGGTGTTAATCAATTAAGTCCCATTGAATTTGTGGGATAGTTCCTTTCTGCAGGAAAATACCATTTGTCAAAGTGGCACCCTCCAGTCTGTGACGTTGAAAATTATAAGAAAGGAGGATGTTATTATGACCAATGGAATTGTTAAGTGGTTTAACGACTCAAAAGGATTTGGTTTCATAGAGCAGGAAGATGGAGCAGATGTATTTGTTCATCATTCGGCGATCAATGCGACCGGTTTTAAATCCCTCAACGACGGCGATCGCGTGTCCTTTGATATCGAGCAAGGCCCGAAAGGCCCTTCCGCTTCGAATGTCACCGTAATCTAAGATTATTCTCGAAACAGAAAGGGCATTCCTCATAAATGTAGGGATGCCCTTTTTTTATCGGAACGGGTGCCTTCACCATTCGCAAGCATCACGCTTGCCTTTCCAAAAACCGCTCATCAATCCTTTTGGACAAACCGCAGATCGCCTGCTGGACACCTTGCGTTCTTAGAAACGATACCCATTCAACCAGCAGGATGGCATTCATGACCATACGGTGGACAGGAAAAAACCAGCTTACTGCATCTGGCTAACCGCTGCTGAGGGTCGATGAAAAAGGTTCGACTTTCACGGGAACAGAGGGCGGTATGGAACCCTACCCTCGGCAAACCGCGGGAATACGTTACTATCGCGGTCAAATCACAGATAAAGATGGAGGCCAAATGGTAACAGCCAACCGGCAAGAATGAAATATTACGATGATGTCGGCTATCGCAAGACGCCTTAATTGTCTGACCAAGCCGCCGTTTTCATCAACCGAACCGGGATGCCATCTCGACCGCTTCTACGCGACGCGCAATCGCGGAGGCAGGATGAAGACCTTTCTTAAACCCGTCTTCAGCGAGATCGCCGATTCCGGACAGAACCGGGCGCAAACCCCGCAGCCAAGACAGGCGCCTTCATCCCGCTGGGCCACCCCGTCTTCATTGAGGGCAATGGCATCGGTAGGACACCACTCAAGGCAGATACCACATCCCGTGCAAACATCCACATCGATCATCGAGAGGTGATAGGTGGAATTGATCATCGGCAGGGTTCCATCCCGCCAGATTCTCAGGGTATCGCAGCAATCCTTGCAGCAGTTGCAGATGCTGGTCTCCGGGTTGGATTCCCTGGACCCTGGATGAAAGGCCTTGTGGATCAACCCGGCCTGCTCCGCTTCCCTCAGGATTTTCAGGGCCTCCTCGCGGGTGACTTTCCTGGCAAACCCCTGGGCGCTGGTATGCCGAGCCGATTTGCCGAAGGAAAAGCAGTTCAACACGGGCGCATTCGTGTTGCATGCATCCCCCAGCAGGCTCCGCCGCTGGCGGCAGAAGCAGTGCCCCACGGCGATATCATCAAACTTGTTGATGATCGCTTCGACCGTCTGGCTCGGCAGGACGAACGCCTCGGAGGAATCCAGGGGTTGGTCAATCGGAATGATCCGGATGGCTTTACCGTCGGCCGTTTGTTTGGCCGGCACGGTCCGGTCCACAGCAGGCGCCGCGGTGAAGAGGGACACCAGCGTGTCGTAATGGTCTTGGGTCTGATCCCGAAGTTCTGAAAGCAGGCGCTCGAACAGCATGGCAAGCTCTTTTTCCGCCTCGCTGCCGGTCAGCACCCCCATGAATTTATACTCCATCAGGCCGACCATCATCAGCGGCAGGAGCCGATAGACCATTACCCCCTTGGAGCTGGGTTGATTGAAAACGAGCCCCTTTTTAGCCAACCTGTCGGTCAGCCGGATGATTGTTTCCTCTGAGAATCCGCTGGAGGCGACCAGCTGGTTCATGGTCTGGGAAGGCTTTTCACGGAAAGCGACGATCAGGTCCAGTTCGTCCGAGCAGTCACCGACCACACGCTGGATGATGGTGACGGCCGTGTCGGTGACCGGAAATTGAACCAGCCCCTGACGGCAGATGACGCCGGCCGCGCGTTTAAATTTTTCCGACAAGGTCATATTCGTCATCAACCTGCCTCCTTTGGGTGTATGGTCGCGAGGGTTGCCGTAGATTCGCTACAGGGATCACACGATAATGTTTATCTCAAAAATAGTCTAAGTACCCACAGCGGCGTTATGCAACGGCTAAAAATACTCACACACTACATGTATGCTCGGCTTTTTCGCCGTTGCATGCCTTGCCCTGAACCCTGATCCTTATTTTTGAGCAAGGAGGGATCATGAACGAAGAACTGCCTAAATATCTGGCAAGCATGACCTATGGGATTTATGTGATCACCACCCGGCATGGCGACACGATCAACGGTATGATCGCCTCCTGGGTAAGCCAAGTGTCCTACGACCCCCCGTTGATCATGGTGGCTGTTCATCCCAACCGCTACTCCCATGACCTTTTGCAGAAAAGCGGCCATTTCGCTCTGCATATTCTCGCCCGGGAGCAAAAAGATCTATTGGCTCAATTCAAAGGCTCGGACCCCGGATCTAAATTTGACGCCTTGGCCTGGCGCAACGGCGTGACCGGGTGCCCGGTCCTGGCCGACTGCATCGGCAGTGTGGAGTGCCGTATTCGACAAACACTGAAACCGGGCAACCACACCCTGTTCGTCGGCCAGGTGGTTTACGCCGTTTTCAATGGGGCAAAACGACCCCTTTGCACGTTGGATTACGAAGGCTGCTATACAGGGAAGCAATAGCCGACAATGGTTCTAAGGCGCTTTGGGCAGCAACCCATTTTTTTCAAGCTCCTTAATCACCATATCGACAACCTGACCGATGGCCAGCCCTGTGGTTTTCGGATTTTTGAGCTGCGATTCACCTGCCCAGATCGGTGATTCCGTCTTCACGTCGTATAGCGCGGTTTCAACACTGAATTTGACCTTTTCACCGTATACGGTGGGCCAAGTCACATATGCCAAACCATAATTGTAAAACCCGTAGTAGTTGAAAAAATACTGCGGCCGATCACGACTGAATACCTCGGACGCCTCCACCCCAACCAGACGGGTGATCAAGATGGTGTCGTTTTCATATTTGTCGACGACCGCAGCAATGGCCTCTTTTTCCAGCTTGGTGCCCGCATTCATGGGAAGCAAATCGGCGCTGATGATTGCGTCAACGCCCTTCACCTTGAGCCAGTCCTGGAAATGTTTTTCAAGAACCACCCTGATTTCTTGATTGTCAAGAATGGCAATGATCAGCACATCCTTGATCGGCCTGCCCACGCGCGTCTCCTCCATATGGGTTTGAATCATTCGAGCGCTCGAACCGGAACAGGCGACGATCGCGAAGGCAAGGGCTGCCATGAACCGTGTCGTTTCAAATTTCCGCATTTTCAATACCCCTTTTCATCTATGATGCCACGCCAATCCAGGCATTGCCGGTTTCGGCGAATGCTGCCTTGGATTGCCTGAACACATGAGCGCCTTCAAACTCGATTACGGCCGAATCTCGACCTTGCCCTTGAGAAAGGCCTTGACTGCTGAGATGGGCACTTCGCGCCGATGAAAGATGCCGGCGGCAAGGGCCGATTCGACATCGGTCTGTTCGAAGACGTCGGCAAAGTGGGCTTCGCAGCCGGCCCCGCTCGAGGCGATCACCGGGATGCTGACCGACTGTTTGACGGCGTTGATCAGCTCGATGTCAAAGCCCCGGTTGGTGCCGTCACGGTCGATGCAGTTGAGCAGGATCTCCCCTGCTCCCAATTTTTCACACGTCCGGGCCAGGGTCACGGCGTCCACATCCCGCCCTTCCCGTCCGCCTTTCACGGTGCACTGAAACCAGCAGTACCGCTGACCCCGGGGGCCGGGTATGGCCGTTTCGATGGTGGCATGAGGCGTCTGATCCGGCGAATCCACATAGACGCGGCGGGGATCGATGGAAATGACCACGGCTTGATTGCCGTATACGTGGGAGATCTGCTCGATGGCGCTCCTGCCGGTCGGTTGGCCGGTCTTCAGAACCGCCTCGACGACATCCACCGCCTCACTGCCGATGGAGATCTTGTCCGCCCCGGAACGAAAGTACTCGGCCGCCACTTGCAGGGCCGTGTAGGTGCGGCCGTTCTTGTCGGTGTAATCCCGGATGCCGCCGCCGATGGTCAGCGGCACGAACACATGTTTAGACGTTTCTTTGAGAACCTCGATCATGGGCATGTCTTCCAAGGGGAAATCCCGGAACCCGGTGATGTTCAGAAAAGTGATTTCATCGGCCCCTTCCTCGAAGTAGCGTCCGGCCAGCTCTACCGGTTTGCCCAGGTTGCGCACGTTGCCGTCTTCCCTCACATCGTACTGGTCGCCCTTGGTGACCACCAGATCACCCCGGTCGTTGGCGCGCACATCCAGACAGGCGATGATGCGCTTGGCCAGGCGGGTCTGCGGCGGGCATTTAGCCGGGATCGCCGCACCACACCCCTGGCGAATGAAATTCTCCAGCAGGGTCAGGCCGGAAGCCCCGCTTTTCTCCGGATGGAACTGGGTGCCCTGGATACTGCCCTTTTGAACCGCGCTGACAAACGGGTAACCGTAATCGGTCGTGGCCAGCACCACCTTCGGATCGTCGGCCACGGCGTGGTAGGAATGCACAAAGTAGAATTTCTCGTCGCCCTGCAGCGTGTCGAACAGGTCCGTGGGCTGTTTGACGCCGATGCCGTTCCAGCCGATATGGGGAACGGCCAGGGCGACGTCGAAGCGTTTCACCCGGCCGGGCAGAATACCCAACCCCCTCTCCGCCGGCGCTTCGTCGCTGCCCTCAAACAAGGCCTGCATCCCCACGCAGATCCCGAGAAACGGACGCCCGGATCCCAGATAGCCCAAAAGCGGCTCCACGAATTGCTTTTGCCTGAGGATCTGCATCACGCTGCCGAAGTTTCCCACCCCGGGAAAAACCAGCTTTTCGGCGTTCAGGATGTCGCGGCCGGTTTGGGCGACCGTGATCCGTTCGCCCAACTTTTCGATGGCGTTGGTCACACTGCGCACATTTCCCGCACCATAGTCCAGCAGGGTAATCATTGGCGTCCTCTATCGGGTTGGTTGATTTGGCAAAGGCTGCACAATTGCACGACACGCCGGCCGGGGACAATAGTTTTTTTGTTCCCGCTCAGGGCGTCGGTTTTAACGGCAGGTATTCATTCCGAGGGCTCAATCCGGAATGTATGGGAGATCCGGGCATTGAGCGAGGCCATGGCGCCGCAGTATTTTTTCTCCGACAGGTCGATGGCCTGCCGAACGCCTTCGGGTTTAAGATCCGTTCCAAAGACCACATACTCGATGGTAATGTCGGTAAAGCGTCTGGGGTATTCCTCGGCTCTATCCCCGGAGATATTGATCTTGAATCCGCTCACGTTCAGGCGTTTTTTCTTTAGAATCGTGATCACGTCCATGGCCGTGCACCCCGCTGTGGCCATCAGCATGAGTTCCATGGGGCCGGCGCCGCCGCCGCTTTCCGAGGTATCCATCACCACCGCAGGCCCCTTGCCAGCCCGTGCCACAAATTGCAGATCATCAATCCATCTCACTTGCGCTTGAATGCTCATTTTACCTGTGTTTCCTTTCATTTCCGTTTTGTCTTTACCCCACCGCCTCGATTTCATCACCGATAAACGGGTCACATCGAGAATTTCTCCGGACGGAGCGATGGCGTCACTGAGAATCTTGCGGCTGATCTCCGGGGATATATATTTGTTTAAACTGGACCTGCAGAAATCTCTTTCCTTCAGACCCAGCATCATCAGGTTGGTTTTTTCGGCCACGCGCGCAAATTCGTCACTGGATAGAATCGGCACCTGCTTTTCGAGGTTGCCCCGGCTGATCTCGTCCATGGCGGCAAGCTGGGCGTCCAGGATCTCCTTTAGATTTGAGGCGTATCGGCTGCCAACATAACGGCGTTCGTCCGCCCCAAAAAGCGCAATTGCAGCGGCAGTACGGCGAGGATGGGACCGTAAGCAATCAGCACAGCCTTTGCGTACCCGAGGTCGTCTAAAAACGGTCAGACCTGTGCACCGTAAACCACCAGGATGGCGGTGAACGCCAGGTATATGGATGTTAGTTCAAACATGGCATCCTTATTCAGCGGTTGACGACGAGCGGAAAACAATCTCGCCCCCCTTCACGGTCAGGCGGCAGGGATTGCCGCCCATGCGATAGGCCAGCTCGGCCGGTTCTTCGATGTCCCACACCGCGAAATCGGCCGGGTTGCCGACCTCGAGGGTTCCCCACCGGTCTTGCATGCCCAGTGCCCTGGCAGCGTTGACGGTAAAACCGGCCAGGGCTTCGGCCGGGGTGAGTCCGAAATTGACGCAGGCCATATTCATCATGAGCAGCGGCGATGTCGTGGGGCTCGTGCCGGGATTGCAGTCGGTGGACACGGCCATGGGAATCCCCTGCCTGCGCAGCAGATCCACCGGCGGTTTGCGGGTCTCCTTGAGGAAATAATAGGCCCCGGGAAGCAGCACGGCCACGGTGCCGGCATCGGCCATGGCCGCCGCGCCGGTTGCACTCAGGTGTTCCAGGTGATCGGCACTCAAGGCACCGAACCTGGCTGCCAGAGCAGCCCCGTCGCTGTCGCTGAGCTGTTCGGCATGCAGTTTGACACGAAGACCGTGCTGCCGGGCGGCAGTAAAGACGCGTCCGGTCTGTGCCGGGGTGAAGGCAATCCGTTCACAGAACGCATCCACGGCTGTTGCCAGACCCTGGGCGGCAACGGCGGGTATCATCTCGTCCACCACCAGATCGATGTAGGCGTCCGGGCGTCCCGTGTATTCCGGCGGCAGGGCATGCGCACCCAGAAACGTCGCCTTGACGGTGGCCGGGAATTCGCGGCCCAACTGCCGGGCGACCCGCAGCATCTTCAACTCGTTTTCTGTATCCAGTCCGTAACCGGATTTGATCTCCACGGCGGTCACCCCTTCGGCCAGCATGGCCTTCAACCGACCGGCGGACTGTCTGTACAGATCGGCTTCCGAGGCGTTTCTGACTGCATTTACGGTGCTGATGATGCCCCCACCGCTCCTGGCGATCGCTTCATAGGTGGCGCCGTCCAGCCGCATTGCGAATTCTCTGGCACGATTGCCGGCGTACACCAGATGGGTGTGGCAGTCGAT
>JAGTUY010000456.1 GCA_018224455.1 Desulfosarcina sp. | reverse complement strand
GGAAGAATTAAAGATCAAGCGAAAAACGTTCCACTATTTTGCAGGGAGAGGTGTTTTTTTACTTGACCAGCTCTTTAATGGGTGACCCCTTTCTTGACCCTTGCCTTAAACGATCTTCTACGTTCCACACAGCATTAAAATACACTGTCCCCTCTATTCCGAAAATTTCCGTGAAGCATATATTGAAGTCTGAGGAGATGAAAATGCCCTATGACAATCTGAACGATCTTCCCGAATCGGTCAAAAACGTATTGCCGACCCATGCCAAAGAAATCTATCTGGCCGCCTTCAACAATGCCTGGGATGAATACAAAAATCCAAATGACAGGCGCGAAGATGATTCACGGGAGACGGTTGCCCACAAGGTCGCCTGGGCAGCGGTGAAACAGAAGTACGAAAAGGATGAAGACAGATGGAAACCCAAATAGGTGAATCCGGGTATGTTGAATGGATGGCCACATCCCTGAGGAAGTGAGGGGGGCAAAACAGATGTCTGAAGACTTACTTGAATTTGTTGAGGAAGACCTACCCTCACTCGATGAGATAGAACGCTTTGCCTCGGGTGGCGCGCGACCGAAAAGCTGCACGGGTTCTCTTAGAGAGTGTGCAGCGAGAATACTGCTCACTTTGACCCGAAAGACCTACCCACCCGACAAAGCTGAAAGACTGTGGCAAGCCATCGTCGCGCACGAAAAATGGGTAACGGGAAAACTAGGCAGGCGGTCGGGTGTCAGCGTTGCAGCCCTGGATTACCTGATGAACGTAGCTGGCGATTGGGACCAGGCGGTCGTCGCGGAAGTTGAACAGATAGAAACGCTTGCAGACGCAGCCACTCTGGACGGACTCACCGGCCTATACTCACGAGACATCTTCGACCAATGGTTGGCGAAATCGGTTGCCGAAAGTCAGCGCTATGGCGATCCGCTGTCTCTGCTCATGGCCGATATAGACGATTTTAAGGCGGTTAACGACACCTACGGCCACCAAATCGGTGATACGGTGTTGGCAACCATCGGCTCGGCTTTTCTGGACAACCTTCGCTCCGCGGATTTCGCGGCGCGCTACGGCGGCGAGGAGTTGGTGGCCGTTCTCCCGCATACGCGTGGCAATTCAGCCGCTATCGTCGCCGAGAAGATCCGCAAAGCAGTGAGTGATCAGCAGTTCGAAAACCGTCTTGGCGTTACGATCAGCATTGGCGTGGCATGTTGGCACGAGGATATTAATGACTCGGCAGGTCTGATCCAGGCGGCGGACAGGGCCTTGTATGCGGCAAAAGAAGCTGGAAAAAATCGCGTGGTTATACATGAACCGTAACGCTATCCTATGATTCATGAGAAAAGAACGGAGGTAAAAATGACGGTGTCCAGTGGCGGAACGATCGAAGAAATTGATGCATATGAAGAAGATCCCTTCGAAAATTTAACGTATAATGATGCGCTGATATTGGTCGCCGTCTGTGCAGTCAAGGAAAAGACCGAAAGCGATGAAAACCATATTGAAGACGCAAAGCGAATCAGCCTATTAGCACAAAAAGATCCTATCTTTTCAGGCCTTGGCGATACCATCGAACCGAGCATCAATTCATTCATGAACATGATCGGAAAGAGAACGGATTTGGTAAAACCGTTAGCCTCGGCGGCATCGGCTTTAAACTCATCGCAAAAAAAAGTCGCTTATTTTTGGGCCGCTGAAATTATTTTAGCTGACAGTGTGTTAACCGAAAAAAACCAACGAATTTTAGATAAATATGCCAGGCTGCTGAAAATTGATACTATCGTTGCTCAACAGATACTGGCAGGGTTTACCATGGGACGTTGAACCGCGAAAGCGAGCCCATTCCCCAAGGCTTTCAGCGGGGAAGGTTCAACGGTATTGGCGCGAATGCGTTGATCAGCTTATGCGTTGCAGATTTCCAAGCATCCTGTGGCGACGACGGGCTATCGACTAAATCGCCACACACGACGTACAAACCGAAAGGAGGAACATATGGGACGCCTTGAAAACAATAATGTCATCGTAACCGGTGGGGCGCGCGGAATTGGCCGCGCCGTCTGCGAGTTGTTCGCCCGTGAGGGTGCTGCTGTCGCGGTCACCGATATCGTCGACGATGAAGGGCAAGATCTGGTCGAAACGATCAAGGATGCTGGCGGCAACGCTGCATTCTGGCACCTGGATACCTCCAGTGAGGAAAACGTCGAACAGGCGTTGTCCGAAGTCAGCGATCGACTGGGCGGCATCAACACACTGGTCAACAATGCCGGCATTTCCGGGACCAACAAGCCCACCCATCAAATTGAAACGGAGGAATGGGACAAGGTCATTCAGGTCAACGTCAAGGGTGTTTTTCTGTGCACCAAACATGCGGTGCCGTATATGCAAAAGGACAAGGGCGGCAGTATTATCAACCTCTCGTCCATATACGGCTTGGTCGGCGCCCCGGACCTTCCCGCCTATCATGCCTCCAAGGGGGCGGTGCGGTTGATGACCAAAACCGATGCGCTGCTCTACGCCGGCGACAACATCCGGGTCAACTCCATCCACCCCGGATACATCTGGACACCGCTGGTGGCCGAATTGGCTGAAGCCTCCGGCCAGGGGGTTGACGACTTTCGCCGGCAGCTCGACGATAAGCATCCCATCGGTCATGTCGGTGAACCGGATGACATCGCCTACGGTGCGCTCTATCTCGCTTCGGATGAATCCAAATTTGTCACCGGCAGCGAACTGGTCATCGATGGCGGCTACACCGCCCAATAGTCAGTTGTTTTTACTACGCGAACGGGCGCGGCTTGGCAACTGCCCACATCGCCCGCGAGCCCATGAAGGGAGAAAACCATGGGGGAGTGGCCACCGGACTATGTCCGGGCCATGAAATCAGCAGAATTTTTTCCCCATCCTGTTGAAGCGGTGAGGTTGCGGGAGACCCATATTTCATGGGTCTTCCTCACGGGATCGTACGTCTACAAAGTCAAGAAGCCGGTCAAGCTGGACTTTCTCGATTTTAGCACCCTTGAAAAAAGAGAATATTTTTGCCGCCGTGAAGTCGAATTGAACCGACGCTTGACCAGCGGCGTATATCTGGATGTCGTGCCCATCACTCAGGACGGTGCCCGCTTCAATCTGGCCGGGGAGGGGCAACCCGTCGAATACGCAGTAAAGATGAGGCAGCTTGCCGACGGAGATTCATTGAAGCGGTTGCTGCCGGACAACGAAATTGAGCCATCCACCATCGAATTGCTGGCGCTTACCCTTGCCCGGTTTTACCGGGAGGCGGAGAGCGGTTCTGAAATCGATCGGTTCGGATCATGGGAGATTATCCAGAAAAACTGTGTCGAAAATTTTGGCCAGGTTGCGGACCATGCCGACACCGACGGGATAGACCATCGTCGCCTCAGGATTGTTGAAGCGGCAACACGAGGGTTTCTCGACCGTCACCGGGATCTGTTTGCCGGACGTGTCCAAGCCGGTCAAATTCGAGACTGCCACGGTGACCTGCGCACCGACCACGTCTATCTGACCGACCGGGGAATCCAGATCATCGACGGCATCGAATTCAACCGCCGTTTTCGCTACGGTGATGTGGCCGGCGACCTGGCTTTTCTGGCCATGGAACTGGACCATCACGGCTATCCCCACGTGGCCGGGACCTTGATGAGTGCATTTGCCCGGCATTTCGACGATCATCAGTTGTTTTCCCTGCTGGATTTTTACAAATGTTACCGGGCCATGGTGCGATTGAAAGTCGCTTGTTTGCGTCTCCGGCAGACCGACATCGAGGATGAAGAACGGGCGGCGCTTAAAGAAGCGATCGGCCGATACACCCAACTGGCCTATCGCTATGCCATGCAATTTTCCCGGCCGACCTTGTGGGTTGTCTGCGGCCTGATGGCAACCGGGAAAAGTACGTTAGCCCGTGCCCTGGCCGATTCGCTGAGCATCGAGCCCATACGTTCGGACCTTGTGCGCAAGCGGCTTTTCAAATCCAGCGACCGGGAAGGCGGCGCCACCGATTTCGGATCGGGAATCTATTCGCAAGAAGCCACCTCGCTGACCTACGCACGCTTGCTGTTGCTGGCCCAGGTGGAGCTTGAAAAGGGCCGGTCGGTGGTCCTGGACGCCACCTTCAGCCGCAAAGACCAGCGTCGGGAGGCACTGCGGCTGGCCGAAGAGATGGGCGCCTGGATAATCTTCGTGCAGTGCACCTGCAGCGAAGCGACCATCAGAAAACGCCTTCTGGCGCGCACGGACGACAATTCGTTGTCCGATGCGCGTATCCAGCACCTGGATCGCCACCAGACCGCATTCGAAAAAATGGATGACCTTTCATCACCATGTCTGATCCGTTTGGACACCGAAAGGCCCGTAGAAGGTAGCCTGGGTGCGATCTTGGCCACCATCTCAAGCCCCAACGATTGCCTGGAGCGCGGATGGCTGTCATCTGATTGATGAAAATGCAACCATTTTACAATAAAACCTTGAACAGATGGGGTCGGATCGTTTGCGGCCCACTGCTTGCGATCGCCTGCTTCGTCTTTCTGCCGTCAAGCTACAACGGACCGGAAGGCGACCTGATCGCCCTGACGAATGACGGAAGAGCGACCTTGGCCGTGATGGTCTGGATGGCTGCCTGGTGGCTGACAGAGGCTATCCATATTTCAGCTACGGCACTGCTGCCGGTGGTTCTTTTCCCAGTCCTTGGTATTCGATCGATAGAACAAGCCGCCTCACCTTATGCCTCGCCGTTGATCTTTTTGTTTATGGGCGGATTTCTGTTGGCCCTGTCGATGCAGCGCTGGCGATTGGATAGACGGATCGCACTACTGACCCTAAAGCTTGTCGGAACGAAGCCAACCCACATGGTCGGCGGGTTTATGCTGGTTACCGCAGTGCTGAGTGCCTTTCTGTCCAACACAGCCACCGCGGCCATGATGCTTCCCATCGCATTGAGTGTAATCGGTTTGGTGGAGAGACAGCACCCCAAGAACGATGCTGACGGGTCTTCTTTTGAAGAACATTTTTCCCTCTGCCTTTTGATCAGCATTGCATACGCAGCATCCATCGGTGGGGTCGCCACCATCATTGGCACCCCGCCCAATGCCCTTCTGGTCGGATTTTTGAAAAGCAGCATT
>JAGTUY010000455.1 GCA_018224455.1 Desulfosarcina sp. | reverse complement strand
TGACATCCGGGGTGAGCGTGGCGCTGAAAAACAGGGTCTGGCGCTTGTCTTTATGCGGCGTGCTGTAGACAATCTGACGCACATCGGGAATGAACCCCATGTCGAGCATGCGGTCCGCTTCGTCGAGGATCAGCATCTCTACCCGGCTCAGGTCCAGATCCCGGCGGCGCTTGAAATCCAACAGGCGGCCCGGGGTGGCCACAATGATGTCCACGGGCTTGCCGTGCAGCTGCCGCCGCTGCTTTTCGTAGTCCATACCCCCGAATACGCTGACAATGGAAAAGGGACAATAGGCGGAAAGAAGACTGGCTTCGTCGGCGATCTGAAGCACCAGTTCGCGGGTCGGTGCGATGATGAGCACCCGGGGTGTGCCGGCGGGCCGTTTCCCCTTGATGGGTTTGGCCAGCATCCGTGTAAGCACGGTGATGAGAAAAGCGGCGGTTTTGCCGGTGCCGGTCTGGGCGCGGCCGAAGGCATCCCGCCCCTTTAAGGCAGACGGCATGATCTCCGCCTGGATGGGGGTGCAGTATTGAAACCCGGTATCGGCAATGGCGTGCATGATCGGGTCGGGAAGGCCCAGGTCGTGGAACCGGACTTTTCCAGCTTCCTCAGGAACCTGAAACAGACCTGGATGCCAGGCGACGGCCGGCTCGTTCGGCTTTTCCCCTGAAAACGAATCGAGATCGGTTTGGCGCGTCGATGCCATGCCTTGCGGTGTTGGGCGGGGAGAACGCTTGTTTTTCGGTCCGGGACGGTTTTCCGATTGTGCTGTGGGTGTCGGTGAGCTATTCTTTGCGGGCGGTTCGGCAGTTTTGGGGTGATCGCTGTCGAATAGCCGGCCCCTTATGGCTTTAATCAGTTTTCCTATCAAAATTCGGCTAACCTAAAAATCCTTTCAATTCTCCAAACGGCAGGTTGGCCCGTCCGCGGGCGCCTTTGACCGTGACCTAATAAAATAGGGCCTAAAATCAAGGCCCGCGTCAATATACGAATATCAGCCACGAATTGCAAGAGCTATCGGCTAATCGACCGGCAGCACTCGACGACTGGTCAAATAACATTGGCGCCAGAAGTCATCGTCCATTCGAGAAAGCATGACTCCGTAGCTGGTGGAGGCGTGAGCAAATTCACCGTGGCCCAGATAGATCCCCACGTGGTGGAATTTAGTGGCGGGTTTAAAAAAGACGAGGTCTCCGGCGGTCAGGCTGCGCGCTTCCACTCGCCGACCTTTGCGCATGAGGGCGGTGGTGGTTCTGGGCAAACGCATATCAAACAGGTCGCCGTACAAGACGACCACCAGCCCCGAGCAATCGATGCCCCGACGGCTCAGGCCGCCCATCCGGTGGGGGGTCCCCAACCAGGACTGGATCTCGGTACGCAGCATCTGCGCCGGCCCGGGTCCGGCAGGTATCGAAAATACCGGTTCGGGTTCGGGGATGGCGGTGGTGGCGCATCCGGTGGTCATCAGCGTCAGCAACATCAGACACAAGAAGGCTATGGCCCCTCTGTCCAGGAACCGGTTGAAATCGCTGCAGCAGGTGCCGGCGTCAAGCATCTGAACCCCTTTCAAACAGGTGGGCGATGGTGGTCAGGCTAAAATCAATCTCCATGGAGAGAAACTGGGATATGGAATGCAGGGTGATAATGGCATTTTTATCCGCATCCCGGTTTCCCAAACTGCGGATGCGCGCCAACAGGCCCTCGTTGACCCGCTGCACACGGGCGTAGCTTTTTTCGAGATTATCGAAGTCAAAACCGTTCACGCGGCCCTTTTTGTATTCGAAATACTGGCCCAGCAGGAACAGCGACGTGCTACGCGCCGTGGTCTCTTCAACGGATGCAAAGGGTAGATGAAAGCGCGCCATGGGCTTGAGGAAATTCATCACCGGACAGTTGCTGGTGGCCATGACAATGCCAAAAACCGAGGTCAACCCCTCCATGGCCGAGGTTCTTTTGGAATAGGTGCGATCGACGGTTTCACAGACGACCACACAGTTTTTATGGGAAAGGATATCCTTGAACCGGTCCACCAGCTCCGTGATGTTGATGGCAATAGGGCAGTACAGATGCGTTTGGCAAGACAGGGGGCAACAGGTACACTGCTGATAAGAAAGTTGCGTCCACGATGGATAGGGCGCTGGTGAAGCCGGCATCATGGTCAAGGTCAACGGATTCAGTGCGATGTGAAAACGCGTGCGCTGCCCGTCCTCGAGTTCGATGCCATAGTTGAACCAGTATGCATTATCCTTCATGGACCTCTCACGATCAGGGTGTTGAATACCGCTTAAGGCTGACGCTTTTCGTTGATTGGAATCCAAGCAAGTTCCACGCCAATGAACCGCGACTCAACCGTAACGGATCCCGTCCACCGGATCGAGGGCCGATGCGCTGGCTGCCGGGTACAACGTGGCCAAAAAGCAGATGGCCACCGTGGACAGGACGATGATCATGACATCCATCAGCTGCAGACTTACCGGCAGCGTGGTGAGAAAGTAGACATCGCCGGGCAATTTAATGAACGGGTACTGTTTCAGGATGCTGCACAGAACAAACCCCAGCACCCCGCCGATGGCGGTTCCCAGGCTACCGATCACCAACCCTTTGAACACAAAAATCCGCCGAATATGCCGGTTGGTGGCCCCGATAGTCTTTAAAATTGCGATATCTTTTGTCTTTTCCATTACCATCATGATCAGGGCGCTGGCGATGTTGAAAGCGGCCACGACCACGATGAGCGTCAAAATAATGTACATCACCGTTTTTTGAAGCCGCAGCATGGAAAAAAGGTTGCGGTTCATCTGGATCCAGTCCCGCGCCCAGAAGGGAAAGCCGATACGGGCAACGATGGCCTCGGCAATTCGTTTGGCCTGATAGATATCGGCAACCCGCACCTCGAAACCGGTGGCCTGACCCGGCATCTGGAGCAGGCGCTGGGCGACATCCAGCCGGACGAAGGACATGGCGCCGTCATATTCATTCATGCCCGTTTCAAAAATTCCGGCAACGGAAAAACGCATCACCGTGGGCATCTGGTTGGCGGCAGTCCCCTTTCCCAGGGGAGAAATGAGATAGACGGGGTCGCCGACGGCGACTTTCAGGCGCTCGGCGGTCACCCGCCCGACCACCAGTCCGGGTCCTTTGCCGTCAGATGCGCCTGGTGCGGTCTCAGCCAGCACATCGCCGAGGGCCATGTTTTTCCCGACGAAAATGGGCGGGCCCGGCAGGGATGGATCAAGGGCCTTCAACACCGCGCCGGTCACGCCATGGGGGCTTCGCAGCATCACCTGGGTATAGATGAACGGAGTGGCCGACAGAATCCCATCGTCGGCTCCGATCTTCGCCGCCGTGGCTTCGAGATCCGACACCGATTCCCCGTAACGCATCACCAGCACATGCGACTCGATCCCCAGAATTCGGTTTTGCAATTCAGATTCGAACCCCGTCATCACGGCGATGACCACGATCAGGGCCATCACGCCCAAGGCGATGCCCGCGGTGGCCAGAAAGGTGATCAGCGATATGAATGCCTGTTTTTTCGGGGCCCTGAGGTAGCGGGTGCCCACGAACCATGTCAAAGACATTGATGTTTTCCTGGTGAGAACTGGAGACGGCGGACGCTACCGCTTCCCTATTTTATTATGGTTGGCCGGTAGATGCCCGCCGTCGATCCGGTTATGGGAACGGCACCGACGCACTTTTCAAAGAAGGCCGTCGGTCCGGCGCCCCCGATGATGGCATAGGCATAGCCGGCATCGGCCATGGCGTGCAAGGTGGCCAGCAACACGGCACGGCCGACCCCCTTGTGGCGCAGGTCGGGATCGATGCCGATGGGGCCGAAAAAATTGCGGCAAGTGCTGTCGTGGCAGGCAAACCCGGCCAATCTGCCATCAGAAACCGCGATCATGCAGGCAATCGGCTGTCGTGCAAAGGCCACATCACACTCGGCAGCCCACCCATCGCCAAACCGGTTTTGCGTCCATCCGACAACCCGGTTTTTTTCACTGGCCATGGCCCGCCGTACAAGAATATCCTTTTCGGCCAATGCCGCCAACTGCGTTCCCGGGTCGGGCAAATCATAAAGCTTGACAAGAAGATCGGTCATGGTGGTCTCTCAGCGGGTGGCTTCAGCCAACCGGTGTGACAGGGTCTTGGTCAACGTCGAGCACCCGGTTCATGCTGCCGGACACATAGCCTTCCAAATCCACGGAGACATGCAGAAAGCCTATTTTACGCAAGGGTTCGACGATACGGCGTCTCAACGGATCGGCCACCAGCCTCGGCAGTTGATCCAAGGGCACTTCGATCCGGGCGACATCCCCGTGGTGACGTACCCGGCAGCCGACAAACCCGGCAGCAGCGAGCACCTGCTCGGCGTGCCGGACCTGTTCAATTTTAGCAGCATCGAGGGGTGTTCCGTAGGGAAACCGGGTGGCCAGGCATGCCATGGCAGGCTTGTCCCAGACGAACAGCCGTCGATCACCGGCCATTCGGCGGATATCATCCTTGGTCAACCCCGCATCCATCAGCGGGGCTGCCACACCCAGTTCGCGGGCGGCTCTCATCCCGGGACGATAGTCGCCACGGTCATCGACGTTGGCTCCGTGAGCCAGATGTTGAAACCCTTTTTCCCGGATCACCGCCAGCAACTGCCTGAATACAGTATTTTTGCAGATGTAGCATCGCTCCGGGGTATTGGCAAGAAAATCAGCCCGCCTCATTTCTGCGGAATCGATGATTAAATGGGGCACACCCAGGCTGGCGGCGATCTTTGCCGCATCGGCGGTGTCCGCATCAGGATGGATGGGAGACCGCGCCGTAACGGCGATTACGCGTTGGTCGAGAACGGCATGGGCTTCGGCCAGCAACAGGGCGCTGTCCACCCCGCCGGAAAGCGCCACCGCAAGGCGATCGAAAGTTTTCAAGACCTGAATCAACCGTTTTTGTTTATCCTGAAGCGAAGCCGGCATAATCAGTTTTTTCCAGGCCTTGACGGATGGTTTCGATTCCGGCAGGCTTCCAAAAAATTATTTACAATCATTGTGAAATCCTTTATAAGCATTGGTTGTCACTCCATTTTACTATAGGCCATTCCAAATACAAATTCAAAGGGGTTTTTCATGGGGAAAAAGAGTCTTATCAAATCCACTTCCAAGAAGAAGCGTGCGCCGAAAAAAACCTCGCCTGCGGCGAACCCGAAGAAAAAACCGCCGAAAAAGAAAGCTGCGCCAGCCAAGCCGAATCCGGCAGGTCAAGCTAAACCGGCACCCCAGCCGGCAAAAAAGGCAGCGCCAAAAACCAAGCCTGTTTCGGTGAAAGAACTTCTGAGAAAAAAATTTGATATCGTCACCCCCAAAGTGCTTTACACCGTTCCCAAGAAAATGGCCGCCAAATCCACGTTCACGGCACCCGAATTTCTATCCGGATTTAAAGCCGAAGATGCCAAACGGGTTAGAAGACTCCTCAGCAATACTTATAGTGAAAAAGATTTAAAAGAGGCTATGAAAAAAGCGGCCACTGAGGAAGGCGCCGCCAAGAAGGCTGCTGCCGAGAAAGCTGCTGCCGAGAAGGCCGCCGCCGAGAAGGCTGCTGCCGAGAAGGCCGCCGCCGAGAAGGCTGCTGCTGAGAAGGCCGCCGCCGAG
>JAGTUY010000454.1 GCA_018224455.1 Desulfosarcina sp. | reverse complement strand
GCGGTTTTGCCGGCGCGGTCCTGCTGGCGGTGTTTGCGGTGATGATGGCGGTGGAGAGTGTCGTCAGGCTGATTAATCCTGTGGCGATTGCCTTCAATCAGGCCATCGTCGTGGCCATCATCGGATTGGCGGTCAACGGACTGTCAATGCTCATCCTGGGGATCAAGGACGGCCCTCATCACGGCCATGACCACGGACACGATCATGATCATCATCACCACGACCACAATCTGCGGTCCGCCTATCTGCATGTACTGGCCGATGCGCTCACCTCGTTTCTGGCCATTTTCGCACTGCTGACGGCTAAATACGTGGGCCTGGTCTGGATGGATCCGCTCATGGGAATCGTCGGCGCCATCATGGTCTCGCGCTGGTCCATCGGTCTGCTGATGAGCACCAGCCATGTATTGCTGGATCGGCAGGCATCGGTCGATATTCAGAAAAAAGTGGTGGACGGCATCCAAAAAAACGGCGATAATCGGGTTGCTGACCTTCACTTGTGGACCGTCGGGCCTGGCATCTATGCCGCCATCGTGTCGGTGGTTACGGAAATTCCCAAACCGCCGGAATACTACAAGCAGCTGATCCCTTCAGATTTAAAATTCGTGCATGTAACCGTGGAGGTGAACCGGACGTAGCGCATCGCCGGAAGACTTCCGGCAGATGTTCGATCAATCATTTATCCAAAGGAGGTAAATATGGCAGCCAAGAAAATTCTCATGCTGGTGGGCGATTTCGTCGAAGACTACGAGGCAATGGTCCCTTTTCAGGCCCTGAGCATGGTGGGTCACACGGTCCACGCGGTCTGTCCGGATAAAAAGACAGGGGAGACGGTACGGACCGCCATCCACGACTTTGAAGGTGACCAGACTTACACGGAGAAGCCGGGACATAATTTCGGCCTCAACGCCACCTTCGACGAGATCCAGGCCGACGATTACGACGCCCTGGTGATCCCCGGCGGCCGGGCCCCGGAGTATATTCGTCTCAACCCCAAGGTGCTGGATATCGTCCGCCATTTTTCCAAGGCGGACAAGCCCATTGCCGCTGTCTGTCATGGCGCCCAGGTGCTGGCCGCCGCCGGTGTCCTCCAGGGGAAAAGCTGCTCGGCCTATCCGGCCGTAGGGCCGGATGTCGGGTGTGCCGGCGGCACCTTTGTGGACATCGCCGTGGACCAGGCCCACGTGGACGGCAACCTGGTCACCGCCCCGGCCTGGCCGGCCCATCCCCAATGGCTGGCCAAGTTCTTGAATGTGCTGGGAACACGTATCGAATTGTAAAACGGTGGTGAGGTGTCGGAAGCATTCAACGCGGCCAACCGCCGGATCTGTCGGTTGGCCGCGAGTATTTTAAGTACGAAGAGACGTGCGCGATATGCGCCGGGGTCAAAGTGTCGCAGGAAGAAAAACGAGCGTTCCGCTCTGAATCCGGCTGAAGTCTTTTATCTCATTACCACCCAATAATTTATTCGATGGAAGGTAGTAAAGCGTTTGTCGATCCTTGTAGCTGCTGCCGGCGATGCGAAAGGCAGAATAGTCTTTGCGCAGCGGGTAAGGCCCTTTGTATCCGATAATCATTCTCGTTTTTATGGGCAGATCATCCCAGTCAGAAATCGTCGAACCGGGTTTGATGCGACCGGATGGTAAAAAATAGATCGTGGTATCATGATTATACGATCTTCCGGCAAGCGACCATGCGGTAATCCCGTCCGATATGGTCTTGATCGGGCCGTCGTCTCTTAATAGTTCAACCTTGCTTTCCTGGTTCAGCAGCACGACCGTTTTCGCTGGAATACGGTCCCAACCGATTGTTTCGGCAATCTGAACGCCGGTGTAGAGATTCCCGTCGGGGAATTGGTAAACGGTGGTGCGGCTGTCATAATCTTCTCCAGCGATCACCCACGCCGTATTTAGCTTGGAAATGATGTTGGCTTCATCAGGCTGAGAATCCGTTATAGCTTGGCTATAGAACACATCAGATAGCTGAGGGTCGGCCATGAGTCGCCCGGCATGCACATCGGGATCATAGCTCCAGTTCGACCCCAACCCAGCTTTGGCGCGGATAAAGTTCTTCGCGCAGCGCTTGCGGCCGCGATGGTCTCTTCTAAACCACGGGTTGGGTGTCCCGTAGGCGACCTGACTGTGTGTCAGAACGGCCCGATCATCCAGGTTGTATGCGCCTTGCAGAATGTCAATCAGCATGCCCACCGATCGATACTGTTTGTCAGAGATGGGTGCGTAATGATAACCGACCAACTCAATTCCGATCGATATTTTGCTTAGGTCCGTCTCACCATTCCACATGCTGAGCCCAGCATGATCGGCCACATATTGCTTGTCCATGATGCGATAGGTGCGACCGTTGCGGGCAATGACATAATGGGTGTGGCCGCCATGGGTGCGTCGACCGTTGCGGAAATGTTTTCCTTTCGAAACCACCCTCAGGGTCGTTTTAAGTCCGAGTTCCGATGTGTGGACAATGATGTAGTTTGTTTTTTTGCGTTTGACTTTTTTGAACCCGGGATTCAACTGCTGACGGGAATCGACGATGGAGCGTTGAAACGCATCGCGCTCGGTTTGGGAAAAAGCGGTTGACGAAGCTGGTAGAATTAAAAGAAAGGTAATGGCAATTAATGAAACAAGCGCGAATCGTCTATGGTTCCATCCCCTCCGATCTTTCATAGCGATAAATCTATCCCAATCGTAGGCTTGCCTGTTGATAAACCAGACGCTGAACGCGACAGTACGCACACATTCTCACGTTTATCAAAATTTTCTAAATATTTCAAGCAGGTTGTTTATTGATCGCCGATGTTGAGTTTTTTCATTTTACGCCATAGGGTGGTGCGCTCCATGTTTAGTTCCCGGGCGGCGTTGCCGCGGTGGCCGCCGGATTTCTCCAACGCCGCCAGTATTCGCCGGCGCTCTTGATTGTTCGATCCTGCGGGGTTAGCGGCAGGGTCGGTCGCGGCACAGAATGGTTGATCCTGCATCACATAACCCGGGAGGTGATCCGGCAGAATCATGGCTTCGCGGCAGATGATCAGGGCATGCTCCAGGATATTCTCTAGTTCGCGAACATT
>JAGTUY010000453.1 GCA_018224455.1 Desulfosarcina sp. | reverse complement strand
CGCGTGAACACGGAGACCGGCCAATACATGACACGGGTAAAAAATTGACCAAGGAAGCAATCCATGCCCGACTGCCGACTCACCCACGCGGTAACCGATCGTGATGGCATCCTTTTGCTGGATGCAGACGCCCCCCCCTACGACCTGATTTTCCCGGCACCATCAGCGAAACCGTGGCCCGGGTCCTCGTGGCCCTGAATCGGCGAGCCCAGCCCCATTTCAGCCAGTGTGTGGTCTCTACCAAAATGTGGTTTGAGGACCCATGAGTTTCAAATGGGTGGCAGTGTGGTCCGCCGACGATGCGCAGGAAAAGGAATAGGTTTTCGGGATATGCAGCCGGGCATCGAAATGGTTGACCTGGGCCCCGGTGTGGGTTCGGTAATCGGTGGTGTCGAAGAGGGTTACTGGGCCGATGCCGCAGGTACCAGCCCTCAGGGTGGTGGTAAATTCGATAACATTTTTTGCGATGGCGTTGACGGTTCCCCGTCCGGTGACAACGACACGATCTGATTTCATATGCCTCAATTGAGAAGGCGGAGCGCTTTGTCGAGAATTGGATGTGGCCCGGTTATGCGGGCCAAAGGTTAACCCGATGAGTCAGGAAAAGTCAAGAAGGTGGGACGATCTAGGCGTTAATTGTGGCTACAGGAAAAAATTCATGTTTGGCCGTGTCGTCGTTTCCGGATTTCCATTGAAAAAAGCCGCCAACTCACCCTTCACGGCTTTTAGATCCTGCGTATTACCGATCCGTTTATAAAAGTTGTGGCCGAATTTGAAATTGGCGCTGTAATAGAGGGCAAATTTCTTGTAACGCCGCAGCGCCCGCCGATCGTCAAAATGCCTTTCCATCAGGTCCAGCATGGCAAAGGCCGTGCGCCGGTAGATGCCGGTGTCGGGTGAATGCAAGCCGACCATCTGGGCCATCAGCCAGGGGCGGGCGATGGCCATTCTGCCGATGGCCACACCGTCGCAACCGGTGGTCTTCAGCATCCGCAGGCAATCCGTTTCATCGAACACGTCGCCATTGCCGAACACCGGAATGGTTACCGCGTCCTTGACCCTTTTGATATAATCCCAACGGGGCGGTCGGGATCGCCGATCCGGGGCCACCCGGGGGTGAAAGGTCAGGGCGTCGGCGCCGGCCGAGGCGAATCGCCGAGCCAGATCCACCGGAATGGCCGGGTCGTCGGTCCACCCCGTGCGAAACTTGACGAACAGTGGGATGGTTACCGCCCGGCGCACCGCATCAACGATGCGTGCGGCCTGGTCCGGTGTCTTCAGCAGGGCCGCCCCGCAGGACTGTTTGCAGATGGTGGCCACCGAGCAGCCGAAGTTCAGGTCCACGCCGTACAGACCCTTCTCCTCGATGATCCGGGCCGCCGTCGCCATGGCCGGCGGGTCGGCGCCGAATATCTGCATGACCAGGTGTCGGCGCTCTGCTTCCCGCCAGCTGAAATAGGCGGAGCCGGTGCGGGCTTCCCTGGGAATTCGTTTGGCGCTGCACATCTCTCCGAAGAGCAGGCCATACCCGCCGAAACCGGCCAGCAGCTCTCGAAAAGCGATGTGTCCTAGCAGGGTCATGGGAGCCAGGACCAGCCGGCAATCGATCGTGGTCTGTCCGATGGTCAGGGGACGGTTGAGTTGTGAGGGAAGGTCTGATCTCATTTTTTATCGCGGTTCAGGGCGGCCAAACCAGATGCTGGGGGTTGCAGTAAACCATCAGGCTGTCGCCCTTGCCCAGCGACGCCAGGGTGATGTTCAGGGCCGTGGCCAGTTCAACCGCCAGGGCAGTCGGCCGGGAAATGGCCAGAATGACAGGAATACGTGCCCGTGCCGCTTTCTGGACAAGTTCGTAGCTGATGCGTGATGAGAGGGTCAGCAACCGTGCCTGCGGCAGTCGTCCGTCGACAAATAAACACCCGATGGCCTTGTCCAGCGCATTGTGGCGGCCCACGTCTTCGGCAACGGATAACTGATTGAATGCATGGTCATAGATGGCGGCGCCATGCGCGGCGCGGGTTTTGTCCCGCAGCGGCTGGAATTGGCCCAGGCGGAGCAGTCGGTCCAGGGCACCCTTTCCGTTCAGCGGTTTCCCGTCAACCAGCGGCGAAAGCGCCTGGACCAGATCGGCGACAATGGATTTGCCGCAGATGCCGCAGGAGGTCTGGCTGATGTAGGTTCGTCGATCCAGATGATCGGCAATTTGTGTGCGCCGCGCGGTGGTGAGGGTGACCGTGACCACATTGGTGTCTTCCCCATCGCAGAAGGCAATGTTGGTAATATCCCCGGGGTTGTCCACGATGCCTTCTCCGAGGCAAAAACCGGCCACGTGGGCCTTTTCCTCGCCCGGCGTGCGCATGACCACGGCATAAGCTGACCCCTGAACCCGGATGGAGAGGGGCTCTTCTCCGATGAAAACCATGGATTCGGATCTCTCCTGTCCGTCTTCCACGATGGTGATGTTCCGATATTGACTGGTCACGACGGGCTTCCTTTTCGGCTGAAAAACCTTCACGTCGGCACAACTGCAAGGATATGAGCACCTTTCGTTCCCCTGGAAATGCCGGCACGCCTATTCTGTAACTACAAGGAATGGCCGGTCCTTGTCCACGACTTTTGCCATTCCCCGGGTCGATCAGTTTTTTCTTGACAATGAGGCGGTAAAGTTTAATATTTTTCTTTTTTTTAATTCAGGATCAAGCGATTTGTTTTCACAGGAGGGCATAAACATGTATGCAGTGGTTGCCACAGGCGGTAAACAATATAAGGTTGCGGAAGGGGATGTCCTCAGGCTTGAGAAGCTCACCGGTGACGTCGGATCACCGATCGCTTTCGACAATGTGCTTATATTTTCCGATGGCGAAAATGTCAAGATCGGCCAACCCGGTGTAGACGGGGTAACGGTCCATGGCCAGATTGTGGCCCAGGGCAAGAGCAAGAAAATCCTTGTTTTCAAATACAAACGCAGAAAGCGGTATCGCCGCAAACAAGGCCATCGCCAGCCGTTCACGGCCGTTCGGATCGATCGTATCGAGGCCTAAACCTTTTCCGAAACACCTGCAAGGGTTGCCGAATCATCTACACGTCTGTTCGGTGCCCTTTTGTTATTGAGGAGGAATCCATGGCACACAAAAAAGCAGCCGGCAGTTCAAAAAATGGTCGAGACAGTAATTCCCAGCGCCGGGGAATCAAGCGCTATGGCGGCCAGGAGGTCCTTGCCGGCAACATCCTGGTTCGACAGGTCGGCACCCGAATCCATCCCGGCGTCAATGTCGGAATTGGCAAAGACTATACCCTTTTTGCCCTGATCGACGGCGTCGTCACCTATGAAAGAAAAGGCCGAGACCGAAAACAGGTCAGCGTCTATGCAGCGTGAAGTTCATCGACGAAGCACGTATTATTGTCCAGTCGGGCAAGGGCGGTGCCGGATGCGTCAGCTTGCGGCGGGAAAAGTACATCCCCAAAGGCGGGCCTGACGGGGGTGACGGAGGGCGCGGTGGAGATGTCATTTTCAAAGCGACCACCCAAAAGCGAACCCTTTACCACCTTCAGTTTCAAAAGCTTTACAAGGCTAAAAACGGATCCGGCGGCCAGGGTAACAATCGGGCCGGCAAGGGCGGTGAAGACCTGATCGTTGAACTGCCTCCCGGCACCCTGGTGGTCGACGCTGATACCGGAGACCTCATTAAAGACCTCGTCGACACCGACGAGGTCTTTGTCGTTGCAAAAGGAGGCCGGGGGGGGCTGGGAAACGCGCGGTTCAAATCATCGACCAACCGGACGCCCCGCTTTGCGCAGCCGGGTGAACCCGGACAGACCTTGAACCTGCGGCTGGAGTTGAAACTGCTGGCCGATGTGGGTGTCGTGGGGCTGCCCAATGCCGGCAAATCGACGCTGGTTGCCGCCATGTCCTCGGCCAGGCCCAAGATCGCCGACTATCCTTTTACCACCTTGACACCGAATCTGGGCGTGGTTCAAACCAACCGCCGGGAGCCTTTTATCATCGCCGATATCCCCGGGTTGATTGAGGGTGCCCACACTGGTACCGGCCTTGGGATCCGGTTCCTGCGGCATGTGGAGCGGACCCGGGTGCTGTTGCACCTGGTGGATGCCGCCGCCATCGATTCCGACCACCCGCTCGGGGACCTCGATACCGTCAAGCGGGAGCTGGACCAGTATAGCCCAGCGCTATCTGAAAAACCCCAGCTCGTGGTGTTGAACAAGATGGACGTGGCCTGGGCCGAGGATGCGGCCACCCTTTTCAGGCAAGCCTTCGGCAAGGGCGACCTGGTGGAGATTTCTGCCGCCACCGGCAACGGACTCGATCGGTTGACCGCAACCCTTTGCAATCTGCTGGATCAGATGGATGAAACGCAATCGGAAGAAAAAGAGTGACGCCATCAGGCGGGTCGTCGTTAAGGTGGGCAGCAATGTGCTGACCGCCCAGGCCGGCCTGAACATCGATGCCATTTCATCCATCAGCAGCCAGATTTGCCGGCTTCTGGACCAGGGCATTCAAATCATTCTTGTCTCTTCGGGTGCCATGGCCTCGGGTATGAAGAAAATGGGTTTTCCCAAGCGGCCCGAAGCCATTCCCAAACGACAGGCCATCTCCGCCATCGGTCAGGCGGGCCTGATCCGTGAGTGGGAGAAGGCTTTTGCCCGGTTTGATCGCAAGGTGGCCCAGATTCTGCTCACCAGTGACGATCTTATCAGCCGCAAACGCTACCTGAATGCCAGGAATACCATGAACACCCTGCTCGAATGGCAGGTGGTGCCGATTATCAATGAAAACGACACCATCATGGTGGAAGAGATCAAACTGGGGGACAACGACAATCTGGCAGCCATGATCTCCCTGCTGCTGGATGCAGATATTTTTATCAACCTGACCGATATCGACGGCCTGTATGACAAGGATCCCCGGGTCTGTCCGGATGCCCGGCTGATTCCCCGGGTGGCCACCTACAGCAGGAGCATCGAAACGTTCGCCGGCGACATTCCCGGCGCCCTGGGCACCGGGGGCATGTTGAGTAAGATCAAAGCCGCTCGCAAGGTCACCGCTTCTGGAATACCCATGGTGATCGCCAAAGGGTACCGGCCGGACATCCTGATTCGCCTGGCAGCCGGAGAGCCTCATGGCACGTTTTTCGTTCCCCGGGGGCAAAAACTGACCCGCAAGAAATGCTGGATCGGCTACACGGTCAACCCCCAGGGTACACTCAAGGTCGATGCCGGGGCCGCCAAGGCGCTGATGAAAAACGGGAAAAGCCTTCTGCCCAGTGGCATTGTCGATGTGCAGGGCCAGTTTCCCGTGGGCGCAGCGGTGGCCGTGATTACTGAAGAACGCCAATTGATCGCCAACGGGCTGGTAAACTACAATGCCGAAGAGATCCGGAGCATCATGGGCCTCAAGACCAGCCAGATTAAAGCCCGCCTGGGCCAGAAAACCTACGATGAAGTCATTCACCGGGACAATCTGGTGATCACCGGAGAACCCGAAGCCGCCTGAGCGCCACTCTTTTTCAGAGGAAACACCATGGATATCGATCAAACCATCCGACAAATGGCTCGCGACGCCCGGCAGGCCGCCGGCGTGATAGGCTGCAGCGCGACGGACCAAAAGAACCAGGCCCTGATGAACATGGCCGATTTGTTGGCGCAGCAGGCGGAAACGATCGTTCAGGAAAACCACAAAGACCTGAAGCGGGCAGGGGAAGCGGGTCTTTCCAGGGCCATGGTGGACCGGCTCACCGTCACGGGGAAAACCATTGCCGCCATGGCCGGCGGTCTCCGGGAAGTGGCCGCCTATCCCGACCCAGTGGGCACCATGGGTGCAACGCGGGTGCGGCCCAACGGCTTGCGGGTATCGAAAATGCGCATCCCTCTGGGCGTAATCGGCATCATCTATGAGTCGCGGCCCAATGTCACCATCGATGCCGCCGGGCTATGCTTGAAGTCCGGCAATGCCGTCATCCTGAGGGGTGGTTCCGAGGCACTTTATTCCAACCGGGCCCTTGCCGTCATTATCGGGCAGGCCCTGAAATCGGTCGGATTGCCGGTCCAGGCCGCCCAGGTGGTGCCCACGGAGGACCGGGCGGCGATCAATGCCCTTCTGGTCCAGGACGCCCTCGTGGATTTGATCATTCCCCGGGGCGGTGAAGGGCTGATCCGGTTTGTGGCTGAGAATTCCAGGATCCCCGTGCTCAAGCACTACAAAGGGGTATGCCATGTTTTTGTGGATCAGTCGGCCGACCTTCAAATGGCTGAAGATATCTGTTACAATGCCAAAGTTCAGCGGCCCGGCGTGTGCAACGCCATGGAAACGCTGCTGGTTCACGAACAGGTGGCTCAAGATTTTCTGCCGGCCATGGCCCGACGATACGATGCGGCTGATGTACAGCTTCGGGGATGCCCAAAAACCTGCGCCATCCTTTCCGACATCCCCCCCGCCACTGACGCCGATTGGCCCGAAGAGTACCTGGATTTGATCCTGGCGGTTAAGGTGGTGGCGGACATGGACGATGCCATGGCCCACATCGCCCGATACGGATCGAACCACACGGAGGCGATTGTCACGAGCGATTACCGTCGGGCCCACCGGTTTGTTCGCGACGTGGACGCCTCTGTGGTCCTGGTCAATGCTTCCACCCGGTTCAATGACGGCGGCCAGTTGGGGCTAGGCGCTGAAATGGGTATCAGCACGTCCAAGCTGCACGCCTTCGGCCCCATGGGACTCCACGAATTGACCACCCAAAAGTTCGTGGTCTTGGGCGACGGCCAGGTTCGGGAGTAGCCCCATGCAAGATTTTAAGATAATTAAATTGAGCCGCGTTATCGATTTTTGCAGTATGCCATAAACCGGATTCTTCCCGCTATCCTTGCCAAATTAATTATTTTATAGCCTTGGGGAGCAGGTCATGCGAGCAGGCTTATTCGGGGGAACATTCAATCCGATCCACAAGGGTCACCTGATGGTGGCCGAACGGGTTCTCCACCGATTCTCTCTGGACCGGCTTTATATTGTCCCCTGTCGTGTGCCCCCCCACAAATTTCCTGCATTCCTGGCGCCGGCGGCCGAGCGGGTCCGAATGATCCAACTGGCCCTGCCCGCCGATACACGCTACTGCCTGTCCGACCTCGAAATCCGACGCGAAGGCCGGTCATACACGATCGATACGGTGGACCACTTCAAAATGTGGATCACTCCCGGTGCCGTGCTGTTTCTGATGATGGGAATGGATGCCTTTCTTGAGATTCATACCTGGAAAAGTCATCGACGGTTGCTGGAAGCCGTCCAACCGGTGGTGGTGTCGCGACGGGTGGACGGCAGGATGCACGCCGGCGATGATGTCAGCCTTATGGACGGCTATATCCGATCCGAGTTGTCAGGGGACTATCACTATGTCGAGGAAAAGTTTTGTTGGCAGCGCGACGCCGAGAACAAGATCCACCTGTGTCCGACCCAGCCCATAGACGTCTCTTCCAGCCAGATAAGGCAGCGAATCAGGGATGGAAAAGAGATCGTTGACCTTGTTCCGCCGACGGTCAACGCTTATATTGGACAAAAGGGACTTTATCGATGACCAAGACGAGTGATGCTGAACTGGACGTTTACGTCAAATCAGCGCTTGGCAAAAAAGCCAGAAACCCGGTGCTTTTAGACGTCGGCCACCTCACCAGCCTGGCGGACGCCTTTCTCATCTGCCATGGGACGTCCAACCGTCAGGTCAGCGCCATCGCCGAGCATATCCAGCGAGACCTGAAAAAACAGGGCATCAAGGCGCTGAGTGTCGACGGCCTCAAGGAGGGCCACTGGGTGCTCATGGACTACGGGCACGTGGTCATCCACGTCTTTTTCGAAAGTACGCGCAGCTTTTACAATCTGGAAGGGCTGTGGTCAGATGCCCGGCGCATCCAGACAGAAAGCCTGAGACAAGTGGTCGATGACCCGGACGACGATTGCGAGGTGGACGAGTCGTTATTCATCGAATAAAGGAGAGATGATGCAGAAAAAGACCCACATGCTGATTATTCTCGACGGATGGGGAATCGGCGTCGACGAACCGACCAATGCCGTCATGATGGCCCATACACCGTTTCTGGACCGGCTTCAATCCAGTTATCCATCGACCCAACTGCGCTGCTCGGGCAAGGATGTGGGGCTGCCCGAGGGTATCATGGGTAACAGCGAAGTGGGGCATATGAACATCGGTGCCGGACGTGTCGTCTACCAGGACCTGGTGCGCATCGACAAAGCGATAGAAGAGGGGTCTTTCTTTGAAAATGAAGCGCTTGGCGCCATCATGGATGTGGTGGCTACCCGCGGTACGGCGCTGCACCTGATGGGCCTGTTGTCCGATGGCGGCGTCCACAGCCAGCTTGCCCATCTGTTGGCCCTGCTGGACATGGCCCAGCAAAAAGGGCTGTCCAGGGTCTTCGTTCATGCCATCCTCGACGGTCGGGATACACCGCCGGATGGCGGCGTAGATTATCTGAAGCAGCTGCAGGACCATATCCAGGCCATCGGCAATGGTACCGTTGCATCCGTCTGCGGCCGCTACTATGCCATGGACCGGGACAAACGATGGGATCGGGTGGAAAAAGCCTACCGGCTTTATTCCCAAGGCCATGGCCGGGCGGAAATCGATCCGGTGGCCGCCGTTAAATCAGCCTACAACCGTGATGAGACCGATGAATTCGTCCAGCCGCTGGTAATGGTCGACGAAAGCGGCAAGCCGGTGGGAACGGTGATCGACGGCGACGGCATCATTTTTTTTAACTTCCGTGCGGACCGTGCCCGGGAGATCACCCGGGCATTTACCGATAAAAAATTTGATGGATTCGAGCGCCTGGTGGTTCCGGCGCTTTCCGGCTACACCACCATGACCCTATACGACGAAAAATTTGAGCTGCCCGTGGCCTTTGGGCCAGTGCACCTGGAGATGATTCTCGGAGAAGTCCTGAGCCTCCGAGGGCGTTGCCAGCTGCGCATCGCCGAAACCGAGAAGTACGCCCATGTGACCTATTTTTTCAATGGCGGTGAAGAAACGCCCTTTGAAAACGAAGAACGGTGCCTGATTCCCTCTCCCCGGGATGTGGCCACCTACGACCAGAAGCCTGAAATGAGCGCCCCCCAGGTGGCCGACGAGGTGGTTGCCCGGCTGGATTCGGATAAATACGATTTCATTGTGCTCAATTTCGCCAACATGGACATGGTGGGACACAGCGGTGTGATGGCCGCCGCCGTAAAGGCCTGCGAAACGGTGGACCGCTGTCTGGAAAAAGTAGTCAAAAAGCTCTGGGAGAAGGAGGGCGTAGCCCTGGTAACCGCCGATCACGGCAACTCGGAAAAGATGGCCGGCCCTGACGGTAAACCGTTTACGGCCCACACCACCAATCCGGTTCGCCTGTTGCTGCTGGACGACAGCCGAAAGGGGGTTCGTCTGCGGGAAGGCCGTTTGGGCGATGTTGCGCCGACAATTCTGGAACTGATGGGACTGGAAAAACCGGTGCAGATGACCGGACAGAGTCTACTGCAGACCTGAAGGTCGTCAGGCAAACGTCTTCCCGGCAGCGCCCTGCGAAGGCGTTTCTTTATGCTGACGACCCGGCATCAGCGGCCTGACAACGTGATGTCCACGTTGAGTTCGTCGGCAACGGCGCGCAACCCTTTTTCCAACGGATCCATGGCGGTATCATTGGGTATTTGAGCCCGAATATCCATGACGTACATGGCCGTGCCGCTTTCCGGGGAGGCCTTGACTGTGGACTTGAGGTCGACGATGTTGATGCGGTGGTCTGCCAGGAAACGGCTGACCTTGTAGACGATTCCTGCCTGGTCCAGACCTTCCACATGCAGGGTGCGAGTCTCGACCCCGTTGCTGGGTTTGGCCGTTTCCTTTGGCTCCAGCGGGCGCAGGAACGCGGAAATCCCTTTTTCCTGCTCCAGCCTGCGGCAGGCCCTGGACAGCGGGTCAGCCACGTCCGCCGACCCGGCCGTAAAGAGCAGGATCAGGGTGAATTCCCCGGCCAGCAGGGTCATGGAGGTGTCCTCCAAGTTGCAGCCGTTTTGATATAGAATTCCGGTTACGTCGGCAACGATGCCGGGCCGGTCCTTGCCGAAAGCGGTCATGATGAATCGTTGTCCCATGAAAACTCCTCTCCGTTGATGAGATGTTGTTGGTGGCCGCGACAATCCGCATGACTTTTCGATGGGTTGCCTGCGCTCGTGGCGGCGCTCTGTTGATTGCATGAAAAAAGAAAATCACCGACAATTCGGCAGCCTGCCGGACAAAGCGAACGCCAGCGCCCTGGAGAGCGCCTTTCGGATTCTGGCCCGGCGGGACCACACCTGCAAGGAGTTGGCGGTCAAACTTCGCCAAAAGGGGTTTGACCGTTCTGCCATCGCGGGTGCCCTGGCACGATGTCGGGAACTGGGGTATCTGGACGATGCCAAAACCGCCGTGATCATCGCCGGGCATCTTGCCGAAAGCGGATACGGCCCCTTGCGGGTTCGCCAGACCCTCGGGCAAAAAGGGATTGACGAGGCAACCATCGAACATGCCCTGGCCCGCTGCGGTGATGAGGAGGCCCAGGTCCTCAGCGCCCGTCGTCTGCTGGAAAAAAAAGCGTCTCACCTGAACCGTGAGGGTGATCCATGGAAACGCCGCCAGAAGGCCTACCGCTTTTTAGCCGGCCGTGGGTTCGCATCAGCCGTCATCAACCGGGCCATCGCCGACGTCTGAAACCCGGCCTTCAGCGGCGCAGGTAGGTAAAGTCGGCGTCGGGCCGTCCTACGGAACAGGATTGGCTGAACCCGTAACGCCGAATCGCGGATAGCGCCTGTTGTGCTTCGGTCTGGCCCTGACCGAAATCGAACAGCCATCGGCGGCCGGACACGATTTTCCAGCGCCCCTGAATCTTGCTTACCGTGACGGTCTTCGGGTCGAAAGCCACACAATCTTCACCGGCCATTCCCCCCGACGGGCTTCCGCCTTTTGCCAGCATATATGAAAATAACGGATTCGGCCGGCCGACAACGCAGGTGCGGTCCATGCGGTAGTGATGGATCACCTTCAGCGATTGATCGGCGGCGGCCTGGTTGGGGCCGAAATCGAAGAGCCAGTGGTCCCCGTCGACGATCTTCCATCTTCCTTCGACCCGGAGAACGCCAAGGGCGGCCGGGTCGAAGCGAACGCAATCCCCATTTCCAGAGGGTTTCAACTGCATCAGCGGCCGGGTGACGGCAGCGTCGGTCTTTATTCGCGTCCATCGGGAGGCGGTAAATCCGCCGGTTTTTTTCACGACCCGCAGTTCGCTTCCGTCTTTTTCAAGCACCAGTTCCAGGCTTCCTGCACCCGTTGTCCGCCCCTTGGGAACATCGACCCAGTTGCCCTTGATGCGGGTTCCATAAATGCGCCCGGAAAATACGTTCGACCATGCCGGCTGTTCATCGGCGGCTTCTCCGTACCAGTGCACATGGCCATCGGTCTGGCGTAAATAATAGGTGCCCCCGTCGTTGCCTGACCATCGGCCGCTCAGATCACCCCAGGCCGCTGTGATCAGCACAGTAAAAAGAAGCACACCTGCAGAAAAAAGGCTTTTCACGATGAATATCCAATCTATAAATCGTCAACGGGCCGTATCCACGCGGGACCGCAAGATGGACGCCTGGATGTCAGGATCAATCTGTTTGACGCAGGTGATCGATACTATCGTTTTCCCACCTTCGCGGATAAAACCATCCCTTCCAATGCCGCGTAGGATTGTGCACCCACCAGCCGCTGGCCGTTGAGGACAAAGGTGGGGACGGCGGTGATTCCCATCTGACGGGACCGATGCCAGTCCTGGTCCACGGCTTGACGATAGGATCGCTGATCCAGCACCGCCTCTGCCGCTTCCGGATCCAGCCCGATTGCCGAGCAGATCCGGAGCAACACCGGTTGGCGGGCTATGTTTTCGCCGCGCTGGAAATAGGCCAGGAAAACGGCGTGGTGAAAGGCGTCGCCCCGGCCCTGATCCTCGGCCCATTTGGCCAGTTCCTGGGCCAGCCGGCTGTTGAAGGTCATTTTGCGTTCGCCGAAGGGCAGGTTCAGCTCCCGCGCTACCTGGCGCAGGCGGGCCAGCATGCCGGGAATATCCACCGGCTGACCGGCAAACAGCGCTTCCAGGGTCTGTCCGGTCGGCGGTGTTTCTGGATGCAGGGGAAATGCCGTCCATTTGACGTGGATGTGAAATGCCGCTTTAAGCCGTTCAATACGCCCGGTACTGAAGTAGCACCACGGTCAGATGTAGTCGCTGAATACCTCAAGTGTTTTATTTTCAGTAAGTTGTGTCATCTGTTGCCTTCGTCAATAACCTGAAGTTCAGCAAAAAAATAGGTCCCCAATCGTTCCCCCAAGGTCCCTATTCGTTCCCCACTTTCAGTTTCTTGTCAAGAGCATTCCTGCGGGCTGACAGGTCTATCTTGGCATAATGCCTCACTGAGGATAGGTCCTTGTGGGCGGTCGCCAGCTGAACATCGTGAAGGTTGTATCCGTATTCATTGACAAGTTGCGATGAAGAGGAATGTTTGGTGACTTCGTATAACGAACATTGAATGCCTTCCTTTTTACAATGTCGCGACCATTTGGCGTACAGAGATTGCCTGATATAATGCTGGCTTTCCCTGGTTGATTTTGGGTTGACAAAAAAGAAGGGACTGCCTGACCACCACTCTTGTTTTCGGAGCCAATCAATCCAGGGTTCGTATTCTTTGGCACAGGGAACCAATACGATTTCATTGGTTTTGGTGCTATTCATGACCTGCCCGTTGACCATCGTCCGGCGGACGTAAAATACACCATCTTTGTAGTCGGACTTTTGCAAGGCACACGCTTCTGATGGCCTACGCAGATGATATTTGAGCCAGAATAAAATGGCCTGATCGTGTTCGGGAAACGTTCTGATGAAATCCATCTGTTCTGCTTCGGTCAACCACCGTATTTCTCGCTGTTCTCCACCATAATGATGTGCTTTTGGGAATTCTGGCAATGTATCGATGTAATGGTTTGACTTGGCGTAAATGAGCACCTGCCGAAGTAGCTTCATTCGCAATCGCTTGGTGCTACTCTTCCCCTCCAAATGGTTCAAAAACTCCACCAGCAGTTTGTAGTCGATCTCATGCACACTGATGGGCTTATTCACAAAAAACGGCTTCAAATGATGTTCAGCGATGCTTTCATAACTATCAATGGTTCCAGGTTTCGCGTACGACCTCACATCGACCAGCCATTCATCAATAATGGATGAAACATTGGTTTTGCCCTTCAGGAATTTTTCCAAGTCCAAGACGCCACGCTCTTCTTCGGAACGGAGAACTGCTAACAGGCGATCGGCACGGTCTTTACTGGTCAACGGCAACCCAAGATAATTGTAAATTTTCACCGATTGTTTTCGGTTTTTGCCGTACCAAGTGATAAAATACATGTCCCTGTCATTCCTGTGTAAAATTTTTCCTTTCATACAAAGTCCTTTCATTTCTAAATGTTTCACGGTTCATAAGTACCTCCGTATTTGAAATGGCAGGCCCTGTGCTGGTTGGTTCCAGAAGGCGGCTCTATGCCGTCCATGGCGTGCCCAGTCGCCTTATATCGGCGACCTTGTGAAGCCGGAGCGTTGCCCCGACTTCTGGTGCGGTCCGAGGTGGTTGGGCCTTGGTTTTATTTCCTCCCTTTCTCATCGATGATGGGTTTCAAGCCCATCTCTTTCTTGTACTCTTCCATCATCACCTGCCGCAGAAACTCCTTGTGGCGGGCCGGACAAATAATGCTGTCGTTCACCGGCAACGCGGGAATGCCTTTCCGGGTCATCCGATCCAGGATGGCCGCCACGATGAGGCTGTCCTGGTATTGAAGTTACAGACCTTTGCCAGACAGCAGAAATTGCTTTATCAGTGCGTGGTAATCTTAGAACCGCTCCACCAAGGCAGTATAACGGCCGTACTGACCCTTCGGATAGTGGATGCCCTTGATGGCCTTGTCTCTATTGTCGGAGTTGATGACGATCAGTGAGGCCAACTTCATCCGCTCGCGGTCGTCCTGGTTGGCCTTGTCGAATTT
>JAGTUY010000452.1 GCA_018224455.1 Desulfosarcina sp. | reverse complement strand
GCCGACGTGCTCTTCGTTCTCGTCTGCATCGCCAACCAGACCGGGGTGGACCTGGAAGCCGCCATCTTTAAAAACCTGCAAAAAAAAACGGCCCGCGACAAACACCGCCATCGCAACAACCCCAAATTGCGGTCTTGACTACAATCCTTGGGCGGCTGCCATTTCGCAGATCGTTTTTCGCTGCACGGCCGGCACCTTCTCTATTTTGGGGGAAGCGTCTGGGTAAACTCAATGCCCTTCGGTTCGACCATTACCCCGCCTTGCATGGGCCGCCCCGTAATGTCGTTTCATCGCCGCCCATCGCCGACCTCCTTTAGATTAAAAAGCCCCTTGTTAAGCGCCGCGGCCAGTGGTCTATCGAAATTCAAGGGCCGGTTGTCCAGGCTCAAGGCCGGCACTGCGCCCATGAGGGAATTGGTCAGCAGAACCATGTCGGCCTCCCAGAGCGCATCCGGGAGGATGGTGCGATCCTCAGTTGAGAAACCCAGGGCCTGCAAGCGCCGGGAAACCGCCGCCTGCATCACGCCGGGCAGCACGTGGGAAGACCGGGGGCGGGTGACCGTCTTTCCCGACACCACCAGCATATTGGCGGTGTTGGTTTCGGAAATCGTGCCGTCCGGGTTGAGGACCAGCGCCTCGTCCGCACCCTGCGCCCGGGCCCATGCACCGGCCTGATGGTAGTATAGATAGTTCAGGGTCTTAAAATCTGCCAGCGGGGACATTCGCCGGTGTGGATAGGTGGCCAGTTTCAAGCCGGGTGCCCCCAGGGCAGTCCGCCGGTGGGTGTACGGCCGGGCGGAAACCAGCAGGGTGCCGGTATTTCTGGTGCAGCTTGCATCCCCCCGGGTGGCCAGGATCTTGAGGGCTGCCGACACATCACCCAAACCATTTTTCTCGACAACCTGGGCGATGATCGCTCTCCAGGTCAGGTCCGGCGGCACAACGCCAAACAAGGCGGTCCAGGTCCGATTGAACCGATGCAGGTGCGCCTGCAAGCGGCAGGCATTCCCTTTTTCCACGCGGATCGTCTCGAAAAAACCAAAGCCGTACTGCAGCCCCAAGTCGGATACAGGCACGGCCGCTTGACCCTGGCGGATTAAGCGGCCATCCTGCCAGACCCAGAGACCTGAACCGATTTTTGCCGCCCGTCCATTAACCGCTTGTTTAAACACCGACATCAGCGTCCGCCCCTTGTGAAGGGTCTCTTCATACTCATCCTCGGGGTCGGAGTCAAAGACAATGCCGCCCCCCACCGAAAAAACAAGGCGGTCGCCGATTATGGTCGCCGTGCGGATGGCGATGGACAGGTCCATGGTGTCGTGAAAGCTGATATACCCGATGGATCCGGTGTAGACATGGCGACGAAGGGTTTCCAGCTCGTCGATGATCTCCATGGAACGGATCTTGGGACATCCGGTTATGGAGCCTCCGGGAAAGGTGGCCCGGATCAGGTCTACGGAGTTCCTTCCCTCGGCAAGCGTTCCCTCCACGACCGAAACCAGGTGGTAGACGTTCTGGTAGGCTTCCAGGCGTTTGTGCAGGGCCACGACCACCGATCCGCCGGCGCACACCTTGCCGATGTCATTGCGCAGCAGGTCCACGATCATGGAAAGTTCGGCATCATCCTTGGGGCTGTGGGTCAGCACGGACTTCATCTCTCGGTCTTTTTCCGGCGTCTCCCCCCGCGGACGGGTGCCTTTGATGGGCCGGGTTTCAATCCGACTGCCGTTGCGAAGCAGAAACCGCTCCGGAGAGGTGGAGACGATCTGATGATCTCCGGCATTGACGAAGGCGAAAAACGGAGCGGGGTTCATCTGGTACAGCGCCTTGAAAAGGCTGTAGCTGTCCCCCCCAAAACCCATTTCAAATCGTTGGGACAGGTTCACCTGATAGACGTCGCCGGCAGCAATGTATTCCCTGATCCGCTCAACCGAGGCGGTGTAATCGGCGCGGGTAAAATTTGACTTCAGTGACGGCCCGGTTCCCGAGAATGCACCGGGCGGCAACGGCGGCGATCTCAGCGCGTGCTTGAACCCTTCTATGGCCGCGCGTACCGCTTTGATCTCCTGGCCCTGGCGAATCGGAGCATGAACCTCGGTCGCGCCGCTGGCCCGGTCGTGCACCACGATCAGGGACGGGGAAAAAAGGCAAAGCTGGGGAAGCCCAAGGTCATCGAGGGTGGTTCGGGGCAGGACTTCCAGGTCGTCTTTCAGGTCATAGGCCAGATATCCGAAGAGGCCGGCGGCAACGGGGCCGACTGCATCGCCTGGGTTCAGACGGCAGCGAGCCAGAACCGATTCAAGACAATCCAGCGGTGCCTGCGGCACCACATGGGTCATCCCGTCAATGGCAACCGTCGTTTCCCCAGGCCGGCCGGTGAGCGATAACCAGGGATGGATGCCCAGGATATGGTAACGGGCGCAGTCCAGGCCCCCGCCACTGAGCAGCACCACGGTACCGGGTTCGTGGGCGAAACGGGCCGCCATATCCGCAAAGGGTTCTTCCTGGTGAAGGACTTCTGTCATAACCCCGGCAACGTGGGGCAGACGGGTGTTCAAGGGGTTCAACAGGCCGCAGGCGTTCACCGGTTCAGCGTTGAACGGTCGGGGTTTTATTTTCATTTGAACCCGTGAACGACTGCGGGGTCGGCCGCCCGGGGTCGTCCGTCCGTCGCCAGATCGCTTTTCAGTGGGCCCAACCGCAGGAAGTTCTCAACCAGGGTGAATCCGTGTTCCGTCAGAAAGCTTTCCGGATGAAATTGTAGGCCGTGAAGCGGAAAGTGCCGATGGGACAACCCCATGATCGTCTCATCCGCCGTGCGTGCGGTAACCGCAAGGTGCCGCTCGAAGGATGCCTCCGACGGCTGTACGACCAGCGAGTGATACCGGGCGACCCTCAACGGGGAGGGCATTTGTGAAAAAAGTGCCGCCTGATGGTGATAAACCAGGCTGGTTTTGCCATGCATGGGTGCAGGGGATCGCACGGTGCGGCCGCCGAAAACCTCGTTGATGCACTGCATCCCCAGACAAACACCCAAAATGGGCGTCGTTCGATAAAACGCCTGGATCAGTGCCTTGGAGATGCCGGCGTGGACCGGATCCCTGGGTCCCGGACTGATCAGCACATAGTCCGGCCGCTCAGCGGCCGCCTGGGGCAGGGTAATGCGGTCGCTGCGGTGAACCTGGATCGCCAGGTCGTAATGCATGAACATCTGCACCAGGTTGTAGGTGAAAGAATCGTAGTTGTCGATGACAATCAGCCTGGCCATCATTGCCTCCCTGTCAAATAAAAACAGCCACCCCGCTTGAGCCTGGGTGGCTGATGCCTGTTGCATAACTCAGTTTTTATGGCGCCCCCGTAGGCGGACGCCTATCACGGTTTTTCAATTTTAGTAGCGAATAAGGCCGGCGTGGTCAAGCAAAATAACACCCGATACCGAATCTTAATCCACCGGCAACAGCACCGTAAAGGTGGTCCCTTTGTCCGGAACGCTCTCGACGCTGATCCGGCCGTTTAACGCCTCCACCAGCCCTTTGACGATGGGCAGGCCCAAGCCGGTGCCGGTGATGAAGCGGGTCTTGTCATTCTTGACGCGGAAAAACCGCTCGAAAATTTTATCCAGGTAGCGCGCTTCGATACCGAAGCCATTGTCGGTCACCCGGACCCGCAGGTTGATGCCGGCCATATCCACCTTGACCTTAATTTCACCCCCGTTTTGGGTGTAGTTGATGGCGTTGGTGATCAGGTTGCCGAAGATGCTCTCCAACGCCAACGGGTCAGCCTTAATGGTGGGCAACCGCTCGACCGGCCGGTCCATGATGAGCGATTGCGACTTGGTCCTGGCCCGGGTGCCAAGAAAGTCAACGATATTGCCGAGCAGATCCTCCAGCTGAACCGGTTTGGGCTCCTGGCAGGTGCTTCCGGATTCAATCCGCGACAGATCAAGCAGGTCGCCAATGGTGGAAATCAGGCCCTGGGTTTTTTCCTTGGCCCGGGCGAGCAGGTGCTCCTCCGATTCACTGAGCTGCCCCATCAGATCGTTAAGCACCAGCGCCAACTGCTCGTGGATGGTCGACAGTGGGCTTCTGAGCTCGTGGGACACCTTGGCCACGAATTCAGATTTGAGCCGGTCCAGCACCTTCATGTTGGTGATGTCGATGACGTTGACCACCGCCCCCAGGCATTCTTTGCGCTCGCCCAGCACCGGCCGGCCGCGGGCCATGAGAAACCGGTCGCCGCCGAAAGAAAATTCGCAGGTGGGGATGTCGTCAAAATCCACATGCAGCCCGCGGGATATGTCCACAATCAACCGGCACAAGCCCTCGTCAGGGATGTAGGCCGCAATCGGCCCGCCGGTAGCCGTGTCCGCGGCGAGATCCAACAGTCGGCAAAAGGCCGGATTCATCAGCACCACCTGGCCGTCAGTATTGGTCACCACAACTCCGTTTGGAATCGAGTCGACGATGGTGTGGATCCTGCTTTTTTCCGTTCCCAGGTCCGCCAGGGTTCTCCGCCGCTCGGCTTCCAGTTTCACCGTGTCCTTCTTAAGCTGGCTTTTTTCCCGGGCCCGGTTAACCACGATTCGCAGCTGATCCGGCTCGAAGGGTTTGGGGACAAAATCGTAGGCGCCACGTTTCATAGCCTCAATTGCGGTTTCGATGGTGGCAAAACCGGTGATGACAATGACCAGGATGTCCCGATTCATGGCCTGTATCCGCTTGAGCACCTCCATGCCGTCAATGCCGGGCATTTTCAGGTCCAACAGTACGATGGCCACATCGGTCCGCCCGATAATGTCCAGCCCTTCTTGACCATTTTTGGCCGTTAGTGCGTTGCATCCCATACGGCTGATGATCCGCTCCGACCCGTCCCGGATGCTCTTTTCATCGTCTACCACCAGAACGGTTACGGGATCAGGCGTGCTCTGCATGTTCGGCTCCTTTTTCGGTTTCATGGGTGATGGGAAGTTCGATGGTAAACGTGCTGCCGCGGCCGGGAGTGCTTCGGGCGGTGATGGTTCCGCCGTGATTTTCAACAATGCCGTAAACGACGCTCAGCCCCAATCCGGTTCCCTTGCCCTCTTCTTTGGTGGTGAAAAACGGCTCGAAGATATGCTCCAGGTCCTCGGCGGATATTCCCGGGCCGGTATCGGCAATTTCAATTAACACCCGACCTTTGGTGGCCGATTCCCGGGTGCTGATGGTGACCGTGCCGTTGCCGTCCATGGCCTGAGCGGCATTGATGATGATGTTCATGAACACATGTCCCAGCTGCTGTGTGTCTGCCAACACCAGGGGAATGAAGGGGGCCAGTTTCTTTTCCACAGTGATATTATGAAAAAGGGTCTGGTTCTCGATGAGAAAAAGGGTCCGATCGATCGCTTTGTTTATGCTCAGCGGCTTCATGAACTGGCGTGTCTGCCGGGCAAACTCAAGCAGTTCCTTGACGGTGTCGCGGCACCGCTGGGCGTCTTTTAAAATCCGAAGCAGGTCCTCTTTCGCCGAGTCCTCCAGATCATAGTCTTCCAGCATCAGTTTGGTGTATAGGGTGATCCCGCCCAGCGGGTTGTTCAGCTGATGCGCCACACCGGCGGACAATTTTCCCAAGGACGCCATTTTTTCGGATTGGATCAACTGAAGCTGCGTTTTTTCCAGTTTCTGCTGAATGTGGATGCGCTCTCTCAGATCATGGAAAAAACCAATGGAACCGGCTTCTCTGCCGTTTTCATCGTAGATGATGGAGGCGTATAGGCTGATGGGAATTTTCTCTCCGTTTTTACCGATTGCCTTGATCCGGTATTTTTTCAGCTTCCCCCGGCCACCATACTCATCGCTTCTCAGATGCCGCATCACCTCTTTGGCACCGTCACCCTCGTAAATCGCTCTGATGTTCAGATGATCGAGCGCTGTGTCCACACGATGGCCGGTCACTTCGGCGGCGGCATCGTTGAAGATGACGATCTTTCCGGTCATGTCGGCGGCGATCACGCCGTCACAGGCGCTTTGGAGCAGGTTGTATAAAAAGCTGTTGGCTCGCCGAAGTTCTTCCTCGAGTCCTTCCAGCGCCGGAAGCTCAAAGTTAAAAATTGTCAATGCATCCTGCCCATCCTCGTCCGTGATGGGGTAGGCATACAAGCAGGATCGTTTTTGTTTGCTCAACGAACTGGATGAAAGATCCCGCAGGGAAGGCTTTCCAGTAAGCATCACTTTTTTGGCCGGGCAGTTGTCGCACGGCCCAGTGCGGCTGTAAAACACCTCATGACAGCATTTTCCCGATGGCGACGCCCCGCCAATGAGGGCGTCAACGCCGGCCGACGCCAGAATGTGAAAGTCTCGGGAAACAACGACAATTTTTCGTTTGAACGCATCCAGCGCCTTGAGCAGCAGATTGCGCTCTTTTTCGGTGCGCATTAGACCTCCCCCGGGGTTAACGTTCCGGAACCTCTCATGGTCGAGCGATTAAAAGACAGTTTCGTGATGTTGTCAACAGCGATGCCGCCAAAAGCGTCGTCAACGCCTCGCTGTTGCGGCGGCTTCCTGGCCGGGGAATTCGGCGCCCATCATCATGGCCTCGGCATTGGTATCTTACGGCGAGGATTGAAGCCTGTGGAGGTATGCTTCCCATTCCATCGGAAGCAGCTGTTTTTTCCTGTTGTTGCAGGACTTGCACGCCGGAACCACATTCCCCTTGGTGCTTCTGCCGCCTCTGGCCACGGGGACGATATGATCCATGGTCAGCTCAGCGGCCGGTATCCGGCCGCCGCAGTAATGGCAGCGGCCTTTGGAACATCTCCGCTTCCACCACGGGGACTGCCGCAACTCCCGGGCTTTTTGTCGCTCTCGCTTGAAATCCTGATCATCCAGATCATCGGCATAAGGCTTCATTGCATCTCCTTGCCCGCGGATGACCGGCTAACCGCCATCCCTAAACCGACCAGCCAGTTGTCAATCTCAGCCTGCAGCATTGCATAGAAACGGGCAGAGCCCCCCAGGCCGGTCCTGCCGAAGAAGTAGTTGATCTCCAGAAAAAGCGGTTGCCGATCGCTTCGTGTAGGCCCGGACCTATCGAAAATAAAATCGAACCCGGCCAGGTTGATTCGAGATCGCTGACAGAAGTCGTGGGTCAGGGCCAGGGCCTTCTGGCGAAGGTTCGGGTCTAATTCTGTATCGATACGCGCGCCCGTGGCCAGACTGGTGCCAAAAACACGGGGGTTATCCTGAATTCTCCAGTAGGCCATCTGGGTCTGTCCGATCACGGCTACCCGCAACGTCCGATTTGAATCGGTGACACAGGCCTGCAGGACAAATCCCCGCTGACCGGATTGCTCATAGGTCGTCGCCTTTGACAGGGCGCGTGCCAGTTCGGATTTGGACCGGAGCAGAAAGACCGTGTCCCCTTCACCCCCCCAATCCAGCTTGAAGACAAGGGGAAAAACGGCCTCGGCTATTCCCGCAGCAGATCTTTGGAATTGCTTTGTATCATCAAAGCGCCAGGTGCGCGGGTGGGGGGCGCCCAGGGCCTGAAAAAGTCTGGCCTGGCCGGTTTTACCTGGATATTGAAATCGCGCATCATAGTCGGGAAAGACATGGGGGCAGTTTTGCCTGGCCATGCGGTAGAGTGACTCCCGGCATCCCTGGGGCAAAATGACGGCATCGGCGGCACGGATGGCCGCCAGGTCTTTTTCATCCGGATCCCTGCCGGCACAAAGAATATTGCTGTCGGCCTCGTAGCAGGGATGAAAAGAGAGAATCATCAGTACCCGAATTTGCGCAGTGCTTTGGTGTCCCGGGTCCAGTTTTTCTGCACCCGCACGAAAAGTTTGAGAAAAACCTTGGTGTCAAGCATCTTCTCGATCTCCTGCCTGGCCGCCTCGCCAATCTGTTTGAGCTTGGCCCCCTGTCTGCCGATGACGATGCCCTTTTGGGAGTCCCGTTCCACGTGGATGGTGGCATGAATCCGAATCAGCGCTCCTTTTTTCTCTTCCTTGAAGGAATCGATGGTAACTGCCACGGCGTGCGGAATTTCCTGGCCGGTAAGCCGGATGGCCTTTTCGCGGACCATTTCGGCGGCAATGAAACGCGCCGGCAGGTCCGTCAAACTCTCGGGAGGGAAAAACGGCGCCCCGGCGGGAAGGGTGGCTTCCATGGCATCCATCAACCGGTCCACCTGTTCGCCGTTTTTGGCGCTGATGGGAACGACGGCTGCAAAAGGAATCAATCCGGACCAGCGTTCGATCTGTGACAGCAGGGCGTGGCGCTGGACCTGGTCGCTCTTGTTGAGGGCCAGCAGCACCGGGAGCCGCTGCTGGGAAAGCTTGTCAAGCAGCAGCCGTTCCGACGCTTCATCCGGAGATTTGGCATCCACCAACAGAAGGACAAGATCCACTTCCGACAGGGTAGACAGGGCAGCCTCGACGATTCGAACATTGAGCGGGTTCCTGGCCCGATGGATCCCTGGGGTGTCCAGAAAAACCATCTGGGACCCGGTCCGGTGCACCACGCCAAGGATCCGATTGCGGGTTGTCTGGGGCTTTTTGGAGGTAATGGATATCTTCTGGCCCAGCAACCGGTTGAGCAGGGTAGATTTTCCCGCATTGGGTGCACCAAGAATGGCCACAAAGCCGGATCGAAACGCGCGGTTTGGGTCAGTTCCGTTGGCGGTGTTCATTAAGAACGGCCCTTTCTATGGCCGACCAGACCTCCGGTTTTCCCAGCCGCGTCTTGGCGGAAAAAAGGATCAAGGCGGCTTCGTCCACACCGATGGCGGCACCGATGGCCTGTCGTTGTTTTTTTTGGGCGGATTTGGACAGCTTGTCCGCCTTGGTCAGCACCAAAATGGGTGTTCGGTGGTAAAGCGCCAGCCAGTCGATAAAGTTTTGTTCCTCGATGCCCGGGATCCTGCGGACGTCCATGATCAGGACGACCGCCTTAAGGGTTTGCCGACCTTTGAGATAGCTCTCGATCATGGGCCCCCACGTGCGCCTTACCGATGCGGGAACCCTGGCATATCCATATCCGGGCAGATCCACCAGTGAAACCCGGTCATTGACCGTAAAAAAATTAATCAGCTGGGTTCGTCCGGGTGTGGCGCTCGTTTTTACCAGTCGCTTCCTGTTGACCAGGGTGTTGATCAACGAGGATTTTCCGACGTTGGATCGACCGGCGAAGGCCGCCTCAGGGAGCAGGGCCACAGGATATTGGGACGGTTTGACCGCACTGGTGACGAAGGCTGCCGATTTAACGATCATGCCGCTGACCCCGGTTCATTGATTCGCCTTTATATACGTCTCCAGGCGATTCATGCCTTCGGCGATGTTTTCCATAGAGTTGGCGTATGAGAAGCGCAGGTATCCCTCTCCGTGCTGGCCAAAATCGATGCCGGGCGTCACCCCCACGCAGGCCTTTTCCAGGATGTCGAATGCCAGGGCATAGGAATCTTCAGAGATGTGTCGGGCGTTGGCAAACACATAAAACGCGCCGGTGGGTGCCACGGAGATGCCCAGCCCCATTTCCCTCAGCCGTCGGATCATGAAGATCCGACGCTGGTTGTAAATGCGCTTCATCCGCGCCACGTCATCCCCGGATTCCTTCAAGGCGGCGATCCCCGCCTTCTGAATCATGGCATTGGCCGAAATGAAAAAGTTCTGCTGCACCTTTTGAATCGGGCGAATGAATTCCTTGGGTGCGATGAGGTAGCCCAATCGCAGGCCGGTCATGGCAAATAGTTTGGAAAATCCGTTGAGCACGAATGCCCGGTCCGTGAACTCGAGGATCGAATGCTCTTTTCCCTCATAAACCAGCCCATGGTAAATCTCGTCTGAGACGATCCAGGGCGGCATGCCGGCGATGGCTTCCATCCGCGCCTTGGAGAGCAGGTTGCCCGTGGGGTTGGAGGGCGAGTTAATGAAGATGGCCCGGGTGCGGTCCGAGAGCTTTTCTTCGATGGCCTCTGGACGATATTGGAATCCGTCTTCCTCGAAGACCGGCACCTGCACCGGCTCTCCCCCGACGAACGCGATAAAGTTGGGATAGCAGGCGTAGTGCGGGTCAGACAGAATCACCGGGTCTCCGGGTTCCAGCAGGGCGGCGACGGTCATGAAAATGGCGGGCGAACTGCCGGAGGTGACCACCACCTGGCCCGGATCTACAGGGACATTATAGGTGTCATGATAATACTCGCAGATCGCTTCGCGCAGCTCCAGCAAGCCTAAGCTGTGGGTGTAGTGCGTAAATCCGTCCATCAGCGCTTTGCAGGCCGCGGCTTTTATGCATTCCGGCGTGTCGAAATCGGGTTCTCCCACCTCCAGGTGGACAATGTGCTTGCCTTCGCACTCCAGCGCACAGGCTCGTTCAAGCACATCCATGACGATAAAAGAGGTCATCTCCTCGGTGCGTTTCGATGCCATTGTGTTCTCTCTGGTTCAGATAAATATTAAATTACTTTGTTAAGCGGATATTCGATAATGCCTTCAGCGCCGTTTTTCAGCAGCACGGGTATCAGCTCCCGCACCACGCCGGTGCCGACGACCGTCTCCACGGAGAACCAATCGGATTGGTAAAGAGAAGCCACGGTGGGGGCATTGAGGCTGGGCAGCAACGTCACGACCTGCGCCAGCTTGTCGTGGGGCACATTCATTTTGATGCCCACCATCTTTTCACCTAGCAGGGCCCCTTTAAGCAGCAGGGCGATTTGTTCGATCTTCTCCCGCTTGGGCGGGTTTTCCCATGCCCGGCGATTGGTGATCAGTTGCGTGTTGGTTTGCATAAGCTCGTGGATGATACGCAAGCCGTGGGCCTTGATGGTGCTTCCGGTCTCGGTGACCTCCACCACGGCGTCCGCCAGGCCGGACACCACCTTGGCTTCCGTGGCACCCCATGAAAACTCGACTTTCACGGAGATGTTGCGCGCTTCGAAATAGCGTTTGGTAAAGGCCACCAGCTCTGTGGCAATTTTCTTGCCGTTCAAATCGTCAAGCGATTTGATCGGAGAGTCGTAGGGCACGGCCAGGACCCACCGGGCCGGCCGGGCACTGACTTTGGAATAGATAAGGTCTTCCACCACATGAACATCGGAGCTGTTCTCGGCAATCCAATCCTTGCCGGTGAGGCCGGCATCCAAGGTGCCGCTTTCCACATAGCGGGACATCTCCTGAGCCCGGCAGATGGTGCATTCGATCGTTTCGTCGTTGATTTCGGGGAAATAGCTGCGGTCGTTGACATTAATGGTCCAACCGGATCGTTTAAAAAGGGCAAACGTGGCGTTCTGCAGGCTTCCTTTGGGAATGCCCAGCTTCAGGGGTGTCGTCATTTTTTATAAACCTCCTTGGGGTCGAAAACCGGCTGTCCGATGGTAACCAGACGGCCGCCTTTCTCTCTCTGGTGGAAGCAGCTGGCATATCCGGTGTGGCAGGCAGCCCCCCCTGCCTGCTCCACCTTCAGCAGCACGGTGTCGTCGTCGCAGTCGACCCGGATTTCCTTGACATGCTGAATGTGGCCGGAGGTGAGCCCCTTCACCCACAGGGTGTCGCGGGTCCGGCTGTAGTAGGTGGCCCTTCGGGTTTTTAACGTCTCTTCCCAGGCTGCCCGGTTCATAAAGGCCAGCATGAGCACCTCTCCGGTTTTTTCGTCCTGGGCAATGGCCGGTATCAGCCCGCCCATTTTTTCAAAATTCAGTTCGATCATTCGCTTTGACTCCCCTGGTGGACGCAGGCATTTCGTTTTCACGATCAAAAACAACTTCGTCCACGGTCTTTAATCATTTATGCAAACCCGGATTATCTAACCACATCACCTGCGGGAGTCAATCTCTTTTTTCCGCAACTGCGGGATAATCTTGCGAAAAATTAT
>JAGTUY010000451.1 GCA_018224455.1 Desulfosarcina sp. | reverse complement strand
CGTCGAGGGACCGGAGGGCGGCCTTGCCGTTGCCGGTCTGCACCAGGATGGTCCGGCCGCAGCCCGCGGCCCGGCGCAACCGGCGGTGCATGTTTTCCAGTTCCGCGAGGGGAATCATGCCGCGGTTGACCGCCGACTGGTTGGTGATGACGATGATGGACCAGCCGCTGCGGGTGAGGCGGGCGACGGCATCCAGGCTGCTCTGAATGAAAGAAAAATCAGCCCAACACTTGATGTAATCGGGTGAGTCCTCATTGATGACACCGTCGCGGTCGAGGAATACGGTGGTACCGCTCATAGCTGATTGCTGGTGGCTCATAGCTGATGGAATAGAATTCGAGGTGTCAAGGGGCTCAACCTCAAACGCTGAACCCAGAACATTGAACCCAGAACGCTTCTTTCATTCGGCCACAATAAAGGCATCCGGATACCCGCTGCCGGCCAGGTGCTGTTCATATTTTTCGGCGCTCTCGAGGTCGTTGCAGCGGCCCACGCGAACCCGGTAGAAGACCGCATCACCGCGGTCATAGCGCGTGACGTGGGCGTTGGTGAAGGCCAGGTCCAGCTTGTCCCGCAGACGCTCCGCATTGTCCCGGTTTGAAAAGGCCCCCACCTGGAAGGTGAAGAGACCGTTGTAATAGTCCATGGGCACGAAGGCGTCGCCCGAGGCCGTCTGGCGTCGCTCACCCAACGCCATGATTTCCACCTGGGCCGTGCCGGGCCCCACCATGTCCATTTCCTTGGCCGCGGTATAGGAGAGATCGATGATTCGACCGTGAACAAAAGGTCCCCGGTCATTGACCCGCACGACAATCTCCTTGCCGCTGTCCAGGCGTCTGACCTGGACCCAGGTGCCCAGAGGCAGGGTCTTGTGGGCGGCGGTCATGGCGTACATGTTGTAGACCTCACCGCTGGAGGTTTTGCGTCCGTGAAATTTCTGGCCATACCAGGATGCGATGCCCTGCTGGGAGAAGTCCCTGGCATGGGGCATGGGCTTGTACCAGGTGCCGCCCACACGGTAGGGCTTGGGGTACCCTTTGGGTGTGGGGGGCGCAGGCGGGGGCGCCGTGGCACAGGCCTGAATGAGAAACAAGATCACTGAGAACAGGATCAGTGGGAATCTGTGAGTTTTACTCAATCGCTTATTATGCTCGCCAAGGCGCATGCGCTCATTCTTTCACAGATGTTTTCTACGAGAAATAATCTATAGCCTTGTGTACTCTGGCCTTATGAATTCCAATAGCCAAATAACAATTTCCAAACAAATCACAACTTCCAAAATTCAAATCCCAACTCGTTGTTGCTTTTAATTTTAAGATTCGGGCATTGATTTTGTTTGAGGACTGGATCTTGTGATTTGGAATTTATTTGTCATTTGGTTTTTGGAATTTGAGATTTTAGTTGGTGCATGGTTCCAGCCACACCTTGCTTATCCGGTCAGGGTTTATTCCTTGATGGCAATGTTGAGTACGTCGATCATTTTATCCACGAAATGGAACTGGATATCGTCGCGTACCTTCTGGGGCAGGTCCACCAGGTCCTTTTCGTTCCATTGGGGTAAAAGGATGGTCTTGATTCCGGCCCGGTGGGCGGCCAGCATCTTTTCCTTGATGCCGCCCACGGGAAGCACCTGGCCCCGCAGGGTGATTTCGCCGGTCATGGCCAGGTTTTTATGGATGGCCTTGTTTTTCAGCAGGGAGACCAGGGCCGTGAGCATGGTGACGCCGGCCGATGGGCCGTCCTTGGGGATGGCACCGGCGGGCACATGAATGTGGATGTCGTGCGCTTCGAAGAAATTCTCATCCACCCCCAGTTTCTTTGCGTTGGCCCGGATGAAGCTCAGGGCTGCCGTGGCCGACTCTTTCATCACCTCCCCCAACTGGCCGGTAAGGGTGAGTCCTTTTTTGCCTTTCATGGCCGTGGCTTCGATAAAGAGCAGGTCTCCGCCAACAGGGGTCCAGGCCAGGCCCATGGCCACGCCGGGGGTGGACATGCGGGCCTTGGCCTCCGCCTGAAGTTTGACCGGCCCCAGATATTCGGCCACGTCGGCGACCTTGACGGCGGCCTTCTTGATCTTGCCTTCCGCTATGCCGGCGGCCACCCCCCGGCAGATGGTGGCGATCTCCCGCTCCAGATTGCGCAGACCGGCCTCGCGGGTGTACCCGGAGATGATGCGGCGCACCGCGCCGGCGGCGATGTTGATCTGTTTGGCCTTGAGACCGTGGGCCTCCCGCTGGCGCGGAATCAGGTAGCGGGCGGCAATCTTGACCTTTTCATCTTCCGTATAGCCCAACAGCTGGATCACCTCCATGCGGTCGAGCAGGGCAGAGGGGATGGTGTCCAGCATATTGGCCGTGGTGATGAACATGACTTTGGACAGGTCGAAGGGCACGTCCAAGTAGTGGTCGGAAAAAGAGAAATTCTGCTCCGGGTCCAGCACTTCCAGCAGGGCCGACGAAGGGTCGCCCCGGAAATCGGAACCCACCTTGTCGATTTCGTCCAGCATGAAAACGGGGTTGTTGGAGCCGGCACGGCGCAGTCCCTGGATGATCCGTCCTGGCAGGGCGCCGACGTAAGTTCGCCGGTGCCCCCGGATCTCAGCCTCGTCGCGCACACCTCCCAATGAGATGCGATGAAACTTGCGGCCCAGGGCCCGGGCGATGGAATTTCCCAAGGATGTCTTACCGGTGCCCGGAGGGCCTGCCAAGCAGAGAATGGGGCCTTTGGAGTCGGGCTTGAGTTTTCTCACGGCCAGGTACTCGATGATTCGCCGCTTGGCCTTTTCGAGACCGAAATGGTCATCGTCCAGCACCTTGCGTGCTTTCTTGATATCCAGGTTATCTTCGGTCACTTCACTCCAGGGCAGTTCGGTGAGCCAGTCCAGGTAGGTCATGGCCACCGTGTATTCGGCCGAAGAAGGGTGCATGCGGGCGAGCCGGTCCAGTTCTCGCTCTGCTTCCTTCACCGCCTCTTCGGGCAGCTTTTTCTCTACGATCTTGGTCCGGTATTCTTCAAGTTCCACGGTGGCCTCATCGGTTTCGCCCAGCTCCTCTTTGATGGCCTTGAGCTGCTGGCGCAGGTAGTACTCCCGCTGACGCTTGTCCATGTCTCCCTTGACCTGGGATTGAATCTTGTCACCCAATTCCAGAATTTCCAGCTGGTGGTAGAGCAGCTTGGTGACGGCCTTGAGGCGTTTGGTGGAGTCCTGCATCTCCAGAATCTGCTGTTTTTCCTCGGGTGAGGAGTTGATCGTGGAGGCCATCATGTCCGCCAGGGTGCCGGGTTCCTTGATGGAGGCGGCCATGGATCCCATTTCATGGGGCAGGCCCGGCGAGAGCTGCACGACTCGGCCGAACTGCTTGATGGCGTTGGCCATCAGTGCTTCGGTCTCGTTGTCCTTGTGATTGATGTCGCTGAAGTGCTCCACCTCTGCCACTAGGTAGGGTTTTCCTTTTTGGAATGACTTTACACGGAAGCGGCTCAGCCCTTGAACCAGCAACTGTACATGGTTGTCCTCGGTCTTGGCCATTTTCAGGATCACGGCGGCGGTGCCTACCGTGGCCAGGTCTCCGCTTTCGGGGTCCGGTCTGACATTCTCCTGCTTTTTGG
>JAGTUY010000450.1 GCA_018224455.1 Desulfosarcina sp. | reverse complement strand
TCCGCCACTTCAGTAAACATCTGCTCCCGGTATTGTTTGCGTTGCTCCATAATGGTTCCGATGGCGGTTTTACGCTGCGGTGCCGCCGTTTCGGCCAACGGGAGGTCCAGGCCAGTGAGCACGGCTTTTCCCGCTTCCGTGTGTGCCCGGGCCGTCAGTCCGCCGGCCGGATCCGCGCCGAAAAGCTCGACGACAATGTCGGCACCGTCGGGAATCGGATGGGCGCAAGCCCGGCAGGCTGTGGCCAGGGCGGGGGCTTCATCGCCCGGGTTGGCGGAGAAGGCCGCCGCGCAATAGGCATTGGTTGCCGCATCGGTTGTTTCGTGCCGATCGGCAAAGGCCCTGAAATCGAAATTGGAAAGGGCACCCGGACAGTCCAGGCCGATGATGATCACATCGTCCCGCTTGCCCTGGTTGAGTTTGACCAGTTCATTGAAGGCGCGAATTTCACAGGGACGCAGGACGGCGGCCAGCTTGCCGCCTGCCGGCAGCCGCGTGAGCCGGGCCAGCTGTTGGGCCCCGTTAACCGGAAAGGCCGGTGAGAGAGGGTCGGCTTCGTTCAGTCGTGCCGGGTCCGACACCAGCGTGGGCATGATGCGGTTCTTCACCGCCAAGCGGGTGGGAACCAGCATGGCCTCGATTTCGGTATTTTCCATGACCGTGGCCAAGAAGGAACGAATGCCTGAAAGCCGGTTTTGGTTGTCGATGTCGATGCGCATCGCCTGAGTCATAACCCCTCCGTTCAGATAACCATCTGCAAGTCGGGAAGCGCCGGCCCCAGTTCACGGGTCTGGGCCACCAGATTTCCCATGATGCCGGCGAACTGGATGCCGTCGCTGGCGCCGATCCAGGTCAGCCGCAGCCGCCGGCTGTCGATGCCGAACTGGGGCAGGATCTCCTTGAGCAGCTTCACCCGGCGGCGGGCCTTGTAGTTGCCGTTGATATAGTGGCAGTCGCCGGGGTGGCACCCACTGATCAGCACACCGTCGGCCCCCTCCAGAAACGCCTTGATGACGTACTGGGGATCTACCATCCCTGTGCACATCACCCGGATCAAGCGGATGTTCTTGGGGTAGGAGAGCCGGGAGGTACCGGCCAGGTCGGCGGCGGTGTAAGTGCACCAGTTGCAGACAAAAGCAATGATGGTGGGTTCGAAGATATCCATGAAATCTCCAATATCATTTTAATTTATTAGGTTATACCTAACGCCGACGAACCAGGAAATCTCAAATCACAATGTTCAAATGACAAATAAATTCCAAATTACAAGCGCCAACTTTCGAACCGATTCCAATGCCAGAATCTTAATTCGATACAAACCGATGATTTGGAATTTGCCATTTGGAGATTGTGATTTATTTGTCATTTGCTTTTTTGGTTATGGTTATTTTTCTTTTATTTCTTCTACCCCACCGCCGCCAAGGCATCCATAATACCATCCAACTCGGCAAAAATCTGTCTTCCCTGGAAGTGCCGGACCTGGGCTGCGTTGGCCGGGCAGGCCGTGCTGCAACTGCCGCATCCTTTGCACAAGGCGCCGTTGACCACGCTGACCTGGCGACGCGGGTCGTACTCGATAGCACCATAGGCGCACAGGTCGATACATGTCTGGCACCCGGAGCAGATCTCCGGGTCGATCCAACTAATGGCCGACGGCACCTCCACCGATCCCCGGGTGGCCAGACAGAGCGACTTGGCTGCCGCCCCGGAGGCCTGGGCCACGGTGTCCGGGATGTCTTTGGGAGCCTGGCAGGCGCCGGCCAGGAAAACGCCGTCCGTGGCCGTGTTCAAGGGGCCCAGCTTGGGGTGTTCTTCCAGAAAGAAGCCATCCGCGCCCGGGTTGACCCCGAATAGCCGCCCCACTGCTGCGGTGTCGGCCCGCGCCTCCATGGCGCTGCAAAGCACCACCATGTCCACGGGTACCCTCACCCGTTCGCCGAGTAGGGTGTCTTCGGCGATGGCCACCAGGCGGCCGGCTTCGGCCTCAGATTGACCCTGATCGGTAATCTCGGCCACCTTGCCGCGGATGAAGACCGTGCCCTCCTCCTGGCAGCGGCGGTAGAACTCCTCGTAGCCTTTGCCGAAGCAGCGCTGATCGATGTAGAAATCGTAGACTTGGGCATGCCGGCCGACCTTCTCCTTGATCAGGTGGCTGTACTTGAGGGCATACATACAGCAGACCCGGGAGCAATAGGGGTGGTAGTTGACGTCGCGGCTGCCCACACAGTGGACCAGGGCCACGCTGCGGGGCGGATCGGTGAAGCCGCCGGCCTCGTCGCGCATGAGAATGCGCCCGCCGGTGGGGCCGGTGGCGTTGCTCAGGCGCTCAAACTCCAGGCTGGTGAAGACGTTGGGGTAGCGGCCGTAGCCCAAGGGTTTGATGGGGGTGGGGTCCAGCAGGTCGTATCCCGTGGCCAGGATGATGCTGCCCACCTGGAGGGTTTCCTGGGTTGCCGTCATGGTGTGGTCGATGGCTTTGGGCTCGCAGACCGACACACAGGCCATGCACTCGCTGCACACCCCGCAGTTCAGACAGCGTGACGCTTCCTGCTGGGCCTCCGCCTCGCCCATGCCCGGATCCACCTCATCAAAGGTGATCGCCCGGGCCGCATCCCGGTTGTGGCCGGGCTGTACCCGCGGCAGCGGTGTGATGTTGCCGGGGATGTCGGCCCAGTCGTTACCCGGCGAAGGCCGGGCCTCCAGACCGCGGGCGAATTCGTCCAGATCCGCTCCCTCGAGGAATTGCTGGATGGCGGCGGCGGCCTTGTGCCCGGCCGCCACCGCTTCGATCACCGTGGCCGGTCCGCTGACCGCATCGCCGGCGGCAAACACGTGGGGGATGGATGTCTGCATGGTTTCGGGGTTCACGGAAACCGTGTGGCGGCGGGTCAGGTCCAGGGCGGGAACTTTTTCCGTCCAGGCCACGTCGGTCCGCTGGCCGATGGCCGGAATCACCGCATCACAGTCGATGACGAATTCAGATCCCGCTTCGGGCACCGGTCGGCACCGGCCGGTGTTGTCCGGGGGGCCAAGCCGTGTGCGGATACACTGGAAGCCGTTGACCCGGCCCTCGGTTGCCAGGATGCGCACCGGCGCCGTGAGAAAGGCGAATGCGATCCCTTCCTCCCTGGCACCCTGGATTTCTTCGGCATAGGCGGGCATTTCCTGCTCGGACCGGCGATAGACCACGGTGACCGAGCGTGCCCCCAGCCGTTTGGCCACCCGGGCCGCGTCGATGGCCACGTTGCCGCCGCCCACCACCGCGACCTGTTCACCAGGCCGCTGCCGGTCGCCCTGGTTGACCGCCCGTAAAAAGGCAAGGGCGTCGACCACACCTCGGGGGGTTTCTTCGCCGGGAATGTGAAGCTTGAGTGAGGCGTGGGCGCCGATGGCCAGAAAAACGGCGCCATATCCCTTTTCAGCCAGGTCGGTCAGATCGAAATCCGTGCCGAAGCATTTGCCGGTGCGGGTTTCGATGCCGTGGCGCAGCAGGTAATCGATTTCCCGATCCAGAATTTCCGGAGGCAGCCGATAGTCGGGGATACCCACGCGAAGCATGCCGCCAAGGTTGGGCAGGGCTTCGAAAAGGGTGACCTGGAAGCCCTGCAGGCGAAGATCATAGGCCACGGTCAACCCGGCCGGACCGGAGCCGATCACGGCCACGCGTTCGGGCCGCTCGTCGATCGTCGGGACCGGCAAGTCCGCAGGGTTGACCTGGTCGGCGGCAAAGCGTTTCAGATCCCGGATGGCCAGCGGAGCGTCCACCTCCCGGCGCCGGCACAGCGATTCGCAGGGGTGCGGGCACACCCGCCCCAGCACCCCGGGCAGGGGCAGCCGTTTGAGGATCAGTTCCACGGCTTCCCGGTATTTGCCCTGGCCGATCAGCTGTACGTAGCCCTGGACGTTGATGCCGGCCGGACAGGCGGTGGTGCAGGGTGCGCGATCCTTTTTATCGATGGAAAAGGTGATGGGCACCGCCTGCGGAAATGCGCGATAGATGGCTTTGCGGTCGGCCAGGCCTTCGTCCCACTCGCTGGGCAGGGAGACCGGGCACACCGTGGTGCACTCCCCGCAGCCGGTACAGACGCCCTCTTTTATGTAGCGCGGTTTGCGGGTGACGGTGACCTGGTAGTTGCCGATGTAGCCGGAGACATCGGTCACCTCGCTGTAGGTCAACAGGCGGATGTTGGGATTCTGGGCCACCTCAACCATTTTTGGGGTGCCGATGCAAGCCGCGCAGTCGAGGGTGGGAAAGGTTTTGTCGAACTGGAGCATGTGGCCGCCCACGGTGGTCTGCCGCTCCACCAGATAAACCGTGTGACCGGCGTTGCCGATGTCCAGGGCGGCCTGCATGCCGGCGATGCCGCCGCCCACTACCATGACGTCGGGGTGGACGCTGACGGACCGCTTTTCGAGCATCTGGTGAAAGTTGACCCGGTTGATGGCACCGGCGGCCAAGGTTTTGGCCTTGCGGGTGGCTTCGCCCTCATCGCTGGTGACCCAGGAGACCTGTTCGCGCACCGAGGCCATTTGGAACAGATAGGGGTTCAACCCGGCCCGCTGGCAGGCGTTCTGAAAGGTCTTTTCATGGAGCCGGGGCGAGCAGGAGGCCACCACTACCCGGTTGAGGCCGTAGGTGCGGATGTCATTTTCGATCATTTCCTGGCCGGGGTCGGAGCACATGAACTTGTAGTCGCGGGAGACGGCGACGTTTTTCAGGCCGCGGGCGAAGTCGGCTACCTCGGTCACCCGTACTCGGTTGGCGATGTTGATGCCGCAGTGACAGATGTAGAATCCTATCTTGATGGTCATTCGTTTAATTCCTCAATTCCCTAATTCCCTAATCTGCAATCATGGTGTTTCACACAGGCGGTTGACGATGGTCAGCAGCTCGTCCGCCTCCGGTGGCTTCTGCAGATAGGCCTCGGGCTCGGGTATGTGACGGCCCGTGGACGACCGTTTGGCCCCCGGGCAACGGTAAAAGGTTTCGCTGTCAAGGGTGGACAGCATGATCACCGGAATATGGCAAAGCCGGTGGTTGGTCCGGAGC
>JAGTUY010000449.1 GCA_018224455.1 Desulfosarcina sp. | reverse complement strand
GCTCCGACTGCAAGAAAATAAGGGATGAAGAGGCAAATGGTGGCAGGTGGATTCATTGACCCTGGTGGGGCTATGTGGTAATTTGGGTATGCGTGACCTGCCATTTCCTGCACGTGTATGGTTCCGAACGCAGGTAGACTTTACCCCAATGTTGCATGAACAATATTTGGAAAGACAGCTAACCTATCGGTAACATTTTTGATAGTGACCTTTTACGACCGTTTTGCAGATATCAGGCAAATTGACTATTTGTGGATCGGCACGATCTACGAAAAGGTGGTGTATGAGACGGACAATAATCGCTTTGGCGGGCCTTCTGATCTTGCTGCCACCGCTGTCGTTGTCGGCCTTGGAATCGGTGAAACGGCCGATCCTCTACCCGAATGCTCATTATGAGATCATGGGCCAAGCGACCGCCCAAGAGGACGTTGAGGATTGTTGGGAATGAACGCCGCACCGCCCATTGAACGCGCTTATTTCACAAGCCGATCCAAGCAGAAATTGAACTTTATTCGCAACTGCCAAGTTAATTTCAATTCACACTTACAAAATGGAGGAGGAAAGCGATGAAGCCGTTCAAACGTGGTCTTCTGGTGTTACTTGTTCTTGTTTTTGCCGCAGCGTGTGCCCATACCAACAGCGGCACGATGACATCCTCGGGCCTGGACCGGATTGCCCAAAGCGGTGTCCTTCGCGTGGGCACGGCAGCCAATATGCCGCCGTTGAACATGCTGAACAAATCAGGTGTTCCCATGGGCCTGGATGTAGATCTGGCCAGCTATATCGCCGGCGCCATGGGGGTCGAACTGAGCCTGGTTATCAAACCCTTCCCCGAACTGCTGCCTGCGCTGGAAGCCGGTGAAGTCGACATGGTTATTTCAGGCATGACCATCACCCCCGAACGGAACATGAAGGTGGCCTTTGCAGGCCCGTATCATATCTCCGGCAAAGCCCTGTTGACCAAGTTCAAGTCCCTGGTGACCTCAGAGGACACCTCAAAACTGAATTCCGAAGCGTTTGCCTTCACGGCCCTGGAAAGCTCGACCTCCGTGAGCCTGGTCGAAACCATGATGCCCAAAGCCCGGCTGGTCACCGCCAAGGACTACAACGCGGCCGTCGATATGGTTCTCACCAACAAGGTGGACGCCCTGGTGGCCGACTACCACGTCTGCGTGCTGTCGCTGCTGCGTCACCCCAACGAAGGGCTGGTTTCACTGATCACCCCGTTTACCTATGAACCGCTGGGCATCGCCATGCCTGCGGGAGATGCCCAGATGATTAACTGGACCACCAATTTTCTCAATACCATGCGAGAGTCCGACGAGTTGATCAAGCTGAAAATCAAATGGATCGAAGATCCGTCCTGGCTGTCGGATCTCAAGTAACACCTTGACGTCGAGCGGCAAGGAATGGAAATTTACGGCAGCATGAACGATCCCCGGATCGTAGAAATCAAGGGTCTCGAATACGTCATCGACCGCCTGCCCAAGGGCATCGAAGAGTGCAATCGCATCATCCTCACCGAGGAGGACCCGTTTAAAAACGACGCGCTGAAGCCGACCATTCCCCTGAAGCGCCGGCGCACCTGCTACCGGGTGGGGAAGAACGATCGGATTTCCCCGATACGGAGAGCGTGTTCGTGGGCCCCATGGTCACCGTCCTGGGCACCTCGCTGCAGAATCGGGACATGCTCGAAAAATTTCAGTCGGACTGGAAGACCATCGGATTGGAAATGGAGGGAGGTCATTTTCAGCGGGCGATCAGCGCGGCCATCATCAAGGGCAACACCCGTGAAGATATACCGGTCCGCTATGCCTACTATGCCTCGGACAACCCCATCAAAACGGGAAGTACCCTGGCCGCCGGCGCCACGGGCAGGGAGGGCGTCAAGCCCACCTACCTGATCAGCAAAGTCATCCTCGAAAAGATCGTGGGGCACCGCTTAACCTGAAAGATCAAGGCAATGAAGCTGAAAAATCTGCCGCGCAACAATATTATCCTGCTGGCCTGCCTGCTGGCCCTGATCATCCTGTTCCCTCTTTTCAAGGATAGGAATTCCCTGGTGCGCGACCTGCTGCTGACCGCCATTTTTTTCTCGGGCATTTTCTCGCTGGATTTTTCGACCCAATCGTTAAAGATACTGCTGCCGCTGGGAGCGGCAACGGCAGCCACCACCTGGATCGGCCATTGGGTGGGCAATGACGTCGTCTACTTGATTGACTTCATTACGACGTTTCTGTTCCTGGTGGCCATCGTTGTACTGATGATCCGTCATATCGCCCGCAGCCGGAATGTAACGCCCACCATTATCCTCAGTTCCATCAACGGATACCTGCTGCTCGGTGTCCTCAGCGCGGTGCTGATGGCCATTTCAGATGTGGTGCACCGACAATTATTGGGGTCAGGAAGCTCGGCAATTCTTTTTCCAGGTGAAATCGTACCGCAGTTTAACGATTATATGTACTTCAGTTTTGTGACCCTCACCACCCTTGGCTTTGGCGATGTGACCCCTCAAGCCCACCTGGCCCGGTCCATTGCGGTGCTCATCGCCGTCACCGGCCAGTTGTACATGACCATTCTGATTGCCATGCTGGTGGGCAAATTTCTATCCCGGCCCGAAGGACAATAGATGCGTCGCACCCGGAAGCTTTTCATGGTCAGTCTGGCGTGTGCCGGCATCGTTATGGTTCTCCTGCTGACCGCTGTTCTGACCACCCACCTGCTGGCCAACCGCGACATGGTGAAATCGTTCATCATCAGCAAAACCGCCGAGGCCACCGGCGGCGCCTTGGTTTATGACCGCCTCGACATCAGCTTTTTTCCTCTGCCCCACTTGAAGGCCCGGGGCATTCATCTGGATCGGTCGGGCGCATTTGAAGTCACCGCACAGGAGTTGTCAGCCTACCCCAGGATCCTGCCCATCCTGAAAGGCCAGGTGAGCATCCGCCGGCTTGCCCTGATTGCCCCCGACGTCAAGGTCTTTATGGGTTCGGAACCGACGAAGACGCCGGATTCATCGAAGGAGAAAAAAGGTGCTTCTCTTATAAATGGCATCAGGACAGCCGTCGGCAGCCTTTTTGGCGCCCTGGCGGCCGTTGACCCGGGAACGGATCTTCGGATCGAGGGCGGAGCGGTTACCCTGGCGTTCACCGATGCACCGGATCTTCGAATCAGCGGCATCCATGCCGCAGTGGAAAATGAAGACGGCGACCTGTCGCTGAGCCTGCAGTGCCGGTCAGACTTGCCCGGCACGTTGAAGGCCAGTGCCAACGCCGATATTGAGACCATGCAGGCCAGGGGCCAAATCTCGCTCACCGACATCAATGTGCGTCCCCTGTTGTACCATGTCGCCCTGCCCGGCAGCCTCACCACCGAGGATACCCAGGCGACCGTCAACGTCGACTTCACCGTCGACGGACCCGAAACGATGAATGGCCGGTTTGACCTTCAATTTCCCTCCCTGACGGTCATGCGCAGGGACCTGAAGCTGGATCTGGACACGGTCGCCGCTTCAGGTGTCATAGACGTTGCAGGCAATCGCCTATCCGTGTCCATCGATACCCTCAATTCCTTACAGCCGGCACTGGATCTTTCTGCCGCCGCCAGCATCCGGCCCGTGGGTGCTTCCGGCAAGTCGGTCATCGAGGTACACGCCGCCGCCAATGGGTTGGATGTGGCGGTGGCCGCTGCGGTCACCCGTGCCATCGCCGGCGACCTGAACGCGATCCGCAACGCCTTTTCCGTGGCCAGGGAAGGACAACTGACCGATGCCACCTATTTTGCCGGATTCGATATCGATGAAACCGGATGGCATCTGAACGAGATGAAGGCATCCGGACACCTGTCCCAAGGGTTGGTCACCATCCCGGGCATCGATGCCGACCTTGAGCGCATGGATGGTGAGGTCATTTACCAAGACCAGCACGTGGCATTCAAAAATGTCAGCGGCCATTTCAAGGGCGCCACGTTCAAAGGACTGGATGCCGCCATCGATTGGAAAACAGCATCGACCCTGATGATATCGAGCCGTTCGGTGGCGGTCGAGGCACAACCGCTTTTTACCTGGCTGACTTCATTCGAAGGTCTGGACAGAATCAGAACCTATATCGATGGGGCATCCGGAACCGCCGCCATATCTATACTGCAGATCAGTGGCCCGCTCACAGAACCAGAGAAGTGGTCTTTTGAAATTTCAGGCACGCCGGAAACGATTCGGATGAACACCCCCCTGGTGCCCTTCGAGGTCCGATTTTCGGGTGGCGAGATCACCCATACGCCCGGGAAGGAGCGGGCAGAGGGTGTAAAAATTGAATTTCTGGATGGATCTTTTGTCACGTCATACCAATCCAAAGGCATCATCAACCCTGAATCAGCAGTGTGGCGTATCGACGGTTCGATGGGGCAAGAGGCCATCGCGTGGCTGAGTACCCGATTGCCCCTCCCCAGCCACCTGGAGATAAAGCCGCCGGTCGAACTATCAGATGTCAACATCGGTTGGTCGAATACGCGGACGCTCTCCTTCAGGGGTGAAATGAAGACTGCCGGCGGCGTCGACCTATTTGCGGATTTCTCCGTCTCCCCCCAGGACTGGAACCTCCGACGGCTTCAGTTCGCCGACGGCAGTTCACGGGCAACGGCCTCCGCACGCAAGGGCGCCGACGGAATCGAGTTAAGTTTTTCCGGCAACATGGAGAAAAAAACCGCCGACCGCCTTCTCGAAAACAACCAGACCTTGTCCGGCCGCCTCGAGGGAGATTTTCGGGCCGTTATCGATACCCGTCGGCCGCTGAAGTCTTCATTTACCGGAAAACTGGCGGGAGAAGGATTGCAGATTCTCAGCCTATTCTTTGAGCCCATCGAGGTGAAGCAATTTTCCATTGAGGGCAATGACCGCCGATTGAAGATCGCCCCCTCGGTGGTATCCCTGTGCAACAGCCTGCTGGTTGTGGACGGCGAATTGGCCAATGGCGGCGACAACCTGACGTTTGATCTCAACGTGGACGCAGATCGCCTGGACGAAGAACTGATCCGAACCCTCCAACCCATCGACCAGGATAAAGCGGGCGCGTCAGAGAAAGCAGGGACCGCGCCGGCAGTTGCTTCACGGGGAGTCGTTCGCGTCCAGGCAGCCGACTTCACCTACGGCGGGTTTACCTGGACCCAGGTGCAGGCCGACGCCCAGATTAACGGCAACACCACGGATGTTATGGTTCACCAGGCAAACCTGTGTGGCATCTCCACCGTCGGGACGTTGGGAATCTCACCCCGGGGCGTGAGCATTCAGATCACCCCCACGGCAACGGGTGCATCGCTTCAGGAGACAGCCGACTGCCTGTGGCAAAGGCCGATAAAAGCGCAGGCACAATACGACCTCACCGGCGAAATCAACCTGCCGCCCGTCCGGGAAAACCCGGCCCACTTCTTGTCCGGGCACATGGAATTCTCATCGGATCATGGACGAATTGCCTATGCCAGTGTGCTGATGAAGATCTTTTCCGTTCTCAATATCACCGAAGTATTCACCGGTGGACAATCCGATCTCGCGGAAAAAGGGTACGGCTACACCAAGGCATCCGCAAAGGCCGACATCAGAGGGGGAAAGCTGCTGTTCAGCGAGATCCTGCTGGACGGAAACTCACTGAAGATTACCGGCCAGGGCGTTATTGCCCTCGATACCCGGCAAGCGGATATCACACTGCTGGCAGCCCCGCTGAAGACCATTGACCGGATCGTCAACAAAATACCCATTGTCAACTATATTGCCGGCGGCTCCCTGATTTCCATACCCCTGAGAATTACGGGACCGTTAGCCAACGTCAAGGTCTCTCCGATGTCGCCAGCGGCGGTCGGGGAAGGGCTGCTTAACATCATGGGAAGAGTCTTGAAGGCCCCCTTCAAGCTGGTCCAGAGTGCTTCCGAATTTGCCGTGGAGGAATCATCCAGAGCGATCCAACGGACAGCCGAGCCTCCCGCAGAGGCCCCATAAAAAGCGAGGACATCACAGATGAGATCGATCATGAAAATAAGTTGTTTTCTCCTGCTTTGCCTGGTGCTGAACCCGCTTCTCGCTCAGGCAGCGGAACCCGTTGTGCGCATCGACGGTGACCGGCTGACCCTAAACGCCAGGGATAAGGACCTTTCACAGATCCTGGGACTGCTGTCCGACCAGGGCATTCGCATCCGTATCGATCCGCGCATCAATCCGAAAATCACCGCAGCGTTCAATGACCGGCCCATCGGCGCCGCCATGACCAGCATTCTGAAATCCGTCGACTATGCCCTCATCTGGAGAAAGGAGAAGGCCTTTGCTGACGGTGAACCCCGACTATGGGAAATCCGTATCTTTTACAAGGGCCAGGAAGCGCGGGCCCGGCCGCTGAAGAAAGGGGTGAACCTGACCGTGGTCAACCCTGGCGACGGCACCTATCACGTAAAGGACATCCTGCTGCTCCGGCTGGCCCCAACTATCACGGAAGCCGCCCTTGAGGCGTTGCTGGATCAGCTGGGCGCCAGCATCATGGACGCATACGCTCCGTTGGGCATCGTCCGGCTGCGCCTGCCCCATGGCAGCGATGTGCCGGCGATCGCCGAAACGATAGCCGGCTACCCGGGCGTTCAAACCGCCGAACCGGACCATGCCTATCCCCTGGAAGGCGGCCGTCCGGCAACCCGAGGGACAGGGTCCGCTTCTCCGCCGCCGTCGCCGCCTCCGTCATCCGGTTCGACCGTGGTGGCGGTGATGGACAGCGGCCTGCGTTCCGATTATAAAAACAGCCCCTTCGTTCAGGCGACATACGATGCCGTCTCACCAGGCGCCGAGGTCAGCGACGAATTGGGCCACGGTACCCAGATGACCCTGATTGCCGCGGGGGCGGTCAACCCGTTGGGGGCCGGTTCGAACGCGTCCGCCGGAAGCCCGGTGGTCGCCATCCGTGCGTTTGACGACAACGGGTT
>JAGTUY010000448.1 GCA_018224455.1 Desulfosarcina sp. | reverse complement strand
CAGACGGCCGACCGTCCGACACCCCTGGCTGCCATTTATTTGCCGGACATTTTCAAGCCGTATTTGCGGGGCACCCGGCCGGTAGACCCATTGGCGGAAGAACGAATCCAGGGATCGTCCCGCTCGCGTTTCAAAGCGATCCTGCAGATCCTTCCATGAAGCGTGCCTGAAGCGGAACTGCCCATAAAGATCTCGCAGTGAGGCCCAGAATGCATCCTCGCCCACTTCCCTGCGCAACATGTGAAAGACCATGGCAGATTTGTCATAGCCCACCGCCTTGGTGACCGGATCGGTGCGGCTCCGGAAACGGCTTAAGGGGAAGTCGGCCGCTGTTGATACCAGGGTCGCATAATTGCGCAGGGCTTGGCGCCGGTAGTCCCTTGCCGCATGGGATGACGCCTGTTCTTTGATCAGGTAATCAGCCGTATAAGAGGTAAGGCCTTCGCACCAGTTGCCCGAGGCGACGTCCACCAAAACCCCGTTGCCCCACCAATTGTGAACGATTTCATGGGGCAAGCTTGTTTCCGGGATAAATGGCAGCTGCAGAACCCTTCCGCCCATGAGGGTGTAGCCGGGAAAGCCATAACCGGTGGGAAAGAAATTTTCGACAACCGCAAATTCATCAAAGGGGTAGGCCCCGAAAAGGTCGCTATACCGTTTCAGGTGGCGCAGGGAGGCCTCCAGATAACGCGGCGCCAGCACCTGATTGTCGCGCAATAAGTAGGTGGTGGCAGTCAGCCCGTTCAGCGTCCGTTTCTCGACCCCATAAGGGCCGGCGGAAAGGCTCAGTCCCTCCACATGATTATCGATTTGCCAGCGGCTGACGGTTCCTGCACCCTGGCGGTCGATGCTCAGGAGCCGGCCGGCGGTGACCGCCACCGTGTCGTCGGGTCCGTCCACGGTCAACAAAAATGACTGCCTGGCATCAGCCACCCGAGGGTACCAGCCCGCGCCGGACAGGAGAAAGGTTCCCGAAGCAGAGATCGTACCGCTGACCCCAAATCCCGGGTTGTCGGTGTTCACGGGGCGCACCGGCGCAGGATCGTCGAACCGGCAGGTGTATTCAAGGCTCAGATCCACGTTCAAGGTCGATTCGCTGCGCTCCGGTTTCACGGTCAACCGTCCCCTAATAAATGAATAGGGGTGATCGTGGCCGTCTATTCGAACCGCCTGGATGCGGGTGCGGGGAGCAAGCAGCAGGTGGACGGGGCCGTTTTCAGGCCGCTGGATGCGGATCCGGTCCCGGCCTTCCATTTCTGCTCTTTCGGGAAGCAGGCGAATGGTCAGATCGTGGTGCGCCGTTGAACCCGCTGTCTTCGCTGCCTCGGCCGTGCCAAGCACCCCAGCCAAGGCCAACAGGCAAATCGGGGCAAGGCAAAGAAGGCGTTTAGCTTGGTGTTTCACCGTGTTTCTCCTGATATCCATACACCTGCCGGATATTCCGGCTGGCGGATTTGACTTACAGTTGACAAAAAAAGTAAGCCTTCCTGCGCCAAAAGCAATCGCCAATGGATTTTCCTTTTTCCACCGAGCGGAATCATGCTAAGGCTTCGGCCTATGGAGAAAAAGGATCAACGACGATGATGACGCATCCCACGCGCTCCACCCTTGGGCCGAGCGACCCGCCCTTCTGGAAAACCATGCGGCTGGCGCAGATGAACCGCGAGCAGTGGGAAGCCCTGTGCGACGGCTGCGGTCGCTGCTGCCTGCAAAAATTTCTGGACGGCAAAACAGGCAAAGTAACATACACCTGGGTCTCCTGCTACCTGCTGGACGTCCAGGCGTGCGGCTGTGGCGACTACGGCAACCGGACCAGCCTGGTACCCGACTGCCTGGTGCTGACCGCGGAACAGATCCCCCGACTGCGCTGGCTGCCCAGAACCTGTGCCTATCGGCGGTTGTCCGAAGGCAGGGATCTGGATGCCTGGCATCCCCTGGTATCCGGAGACCCGGAGTCGGTTCACCGTTCCGGCATATCGGTGCGGGACAAGGCCATATCAGAAGTCCATGTTCATCCGGAGGACATCGAGTATTACGCCATCGGATATCGACTCTGATTCCGTCTCGACGGTCGATAAGAACAGCAACCCTCAGTGGGACGTGGGACTTGACATATGGACGGCGTGTGGTAAGTACAGGCCAACTTTTGGGCGGTTGGTTTAACCGCTTGATAAAAAACATTATCCTCATTTATTTACAGGATGTTGAAACAAGATGCGGTGCTGCGGATGCAGCCCCGGGACACGAGCACGGAGTAGGCGATGACAGGTGTCTTCATTACGACCCTCGGGGGTCTCGGCATGTTTATCCTCGGCATGAAGATGATGACCGAGGGGCTTCAGATGTCCGCCGGAAAACGCATCAAGACCATTTTGAGCGCAGTGTCCTCCAACCGGGTGGTGGGGTGCCTCACCGGCGCGATTGTCACGGCCATGGTACAATCATCATCTGCGGCCACCGTGATGCTCATCGGATTCGTAACCGCCGGTCTGATGACGCTGCAGCAGGCGGTAGGCATGATCCTTGGGGCCAATGTGGGCACGACGGTCACGGCTCAGCTGATTGCCTTCAAACTGAGTGCACTGGCACTGCCCGCGATTGCAACCGGCGTGGTGCTCAAGTACTTTACCCAGCAGAAAAAGACGCGTTACATCGGTGAAGTGATCCTGGGGTTCGGCCTGCTTTTTTACGGCATGACCGTCATGAAGTTTGGACTGGCGCCGATCAAAAGCGATCCCGCCTTTCTGGCATTTTTTACCAAATTCGACCCCAGTTCGGTGGGCGGACTGCTGCTGTGCGTGGTCGTGGGTGCCGGGCTGACCATTATGGTGCAGTCTTCGTCGGCCACCATCGGCCTCACCATGACCCTGGCCAGCCAGGGATTGCTCACCTTTCCGGGTGCCATGGCCCTAGTGCTGGGGGAGAATATCGGCACGACGATAACGGCAGAGCTGGCCACCATCGGTTCCAACAACATCAACGCTCACCGGGCCGCGCGGGCCCATACCATGTTCAATGTCATCGGCGTCACCCTCATGCTTTGCATCTTTCCCCTGTTCGTGAAACTGGTGGAAACGGTGACCTTGGGACTCGGGGCCAGCCCGGTGGACCAGGTGGTGGGCGACGACCTGGTGAATGTCGGGCGTTACATCGCCAATGGTCACACCCTGTTCAACGTGATCAACGCCTCCTTTTTTCTCCTGGTGCTGCCATGGCTGATCAAGGTCGCTATATGGCTTTCACCCAAGGAAGAAGAGGACATCGACTACTACCGGCTGCCCAGCTTCGGCGACCGGCTCATCGATACTCCCATTGCCGCCATCGTGGAAACGCGCAGTGAGATTCTGCGTATGGCTGAGACGGCGAAATACACGTTTCGAAAAACGGTCAAGCGACTCAAGGACCGGGACTACAAGAAGCTGGCCAAGTGGCGCCGGGTCGAAGACCACCTGGACGACATGCAGCGTGATATCGTGGCTTACCTCACCCGGATCTACCAGAGCGGCGTGAGTGAATCCGAGGCCAAGGAACTCTCCAGTCTCATGCGCATGACCAACAATATCGAACGCATCGGCGATTCGGTGGAGAATATTGCCCAGGCCATCGAGGACATGATCGAGAGCAACCTGACATTTACCGAACAGGCCATGGCGGACATGGACAATATGGTGGACAAGGTGGCCGCGTTCATGGACCTGATTACATCCGCCATGCGGCAGCGGCCGGCCAATTTCATGAATCAGGCCGACAGCCTCGAAAACGCCATCGATGCCATGCGCGAAAAATATCGTGACGACCACATCCAGCGCCTTCGCTGCTGTGAATGCGGCATTGACCAAGGACTGGTCTACGTCAGCCTGCTCACCAACCTGGAGAAGATCGGCGACTATTGCTTGAATATCGCCGAGGCGGTGGTGGGCAGAAAGTAAATGCCTGTCGGGTTTTTCGACGGGTCTGCCCCCTCCCGGTTCGGTGAACGCTGATTGTCCATCGGACCGGTTGTTTCTCAGTGGCGTTGATGCGAAGTGACGTCAGGGACGAATCTGCCTAGAGGGGATGCCCCAGACGAAATACCGGATCCATTCAAATCCAAACAACAGGAGCTCCCGGTCACTGGCCCGGAGTCTTTTGACCACCGTCTTTTTGACCCGGTAGCGCTTGAGAAAGCTGCTCTGGAACACGAAATCGCGGAACCGGTCAATGTTGTAGGCCGCCATGAAAGCCATTT
>JAGTUY010000447.1 GCA_018224455.1 Desulfosarcina sp. | reverse complement strand
CCCGGCAGCAGGCTCAGCGCACGACAGCGTTCGTAGTCCGCGCTGCCCGGCGCCGGGTAGAACACGGAGACGCCGGCCAGCACCGGGCGTCGGGCCAGAAACAGCAGGTCGTCGACCGACGACAGGGGATCCTGGTCCGGTGCCCCCACGATGATGTACCCCACCGCTGAGATCCCTTCCCGCCGGGCATAACCCAGTGCCCGGTTAAAGGCGTCGCGCACATCCGGTCGGTTGAAGCGCTTTAATTGTCCGGCGTCGGCACTTCCCAGAGAAAGGTTCAGGGTCTTGAATCCGGTGATCCGCATGGCCCGCACCACCGCTTCGGTGAGGGTGGGCGGAAACAGGCCGTTCATGGCCCGAAGCTCCGGCAACGCATCGCCGAACATATCGCGTATCCCTTGCATCAGGTCAAGGAACCACCGGCGGTCCAAGGAGAGATTCTCATCTTCGAAGTCGACGAATCCGATCCGACGTCCTTCCGACGCCGCCCGGAGTTCCCGAAGCACTGCAGCCACGGATCGTTTTCTGAACCCCATCCATGACCCGGCACCGGTTGCGCAGTAACTGCAGGATAGTGGGCATCCCCTGCCGGCGGTAACCACGATGCTGTCTTGCCCGGAACGCTGATAGTACTTTCGCCGGATCAATCCAAATGCGGGCACGGGAAGCTGGTCCGGATCCTTGCACACGGCGGGCTCGCTGATAAAAAGGGATCCGTCTGGGTTGCGGTGCACGATACCCGGCACGTCCGAAAGGCTCCCGCCCGACTTCAATGCCATGGCCAGGGCCGGCAACCCGACCTCACCCTCCCCCCGGAGCACCAGGTCCACGGCCGGCTCCGCCATCACCGCCGCCGGCAGGGCCGTGGGATGATGGCCGCCAAGCACCACCGTACCATCGGGCCGGTTGGCTTTGGCCAGCCGCGCAACTGCCAGCGCCATATCGCTGTAGGCGGTAAACAATGAGGCGATACCGACGAGAAACGCACCGGAGGTTTTTAGCTGGCGGCCGAGATGCTCGAGGCTGTAACCATAATAACGATAGTGATGAAACAGCCCGAAGGGGCTTTGGTCCGCCCGACCATAAAAGGCGGCAAGGTCATCCATGGCTTCGGGCGGCGAAATGACCCGCGACTTGCCGGTAGCCAAGGCGTCTAATATGGCCACAGAAAAGCCTTGCTGTGCGGCGGCGGCGGCGATGGACGCCAGCCCGTAGGGAATGGTCCGCTTGGCAGTAAGGTAGAAGTCCGCTATCGGCGGCTGGATCAGGAGGATATCGACCATGGCGGCGTGGCGACACAAAACGAAAGGACCATCAGCTCATTTGAGAGATGGTATCAAAGGTACGGATCTCCGCCGGCAAATCCTCGGGGCCGATGGCATTTTCAACGCCCATGGCAAAGGCCCGCTCGATTACGTTCTGCAGTTGGATCAGATTGCCCGGCCAGTGGTAGTTGAGCAGGATGTCCATGGCCGACGGGGTGATGCCGTAAATCCGGGTTTTGGCCGCCGGGCTGTCGGTGTAGAGAAAATGGTTGATCAACAGCGGAATGTCCTCCTTGCGCTCCCGAAGCGCCGGCAGCTTGATGAACACCGCATTGAAAAGATCCAACAGATCTTTTTTCATGGTGCCGCTGGCAATGACTTCATCCAGTTCCCTGGCGGTTCCGGCGATCAGACGCGGACGCTGACCGGTATCTTTTTCCGCATCGCCCAAAAGCACCATCATGCGTTCACGCACCGCCGATGGGAGTGAGGAGGCCTCATCCAGATAGAGGGTGCCGCCGTTCACGGATGCAAGCATGCCCGACAGATGAGCGGCGATTTCATCTTCTGTTTTCGTCTTTTTGCTGAGGCTGTTGCAGTTTACCGGCACGAAGGGCAGCACTTTGCGGTCGCTGTTATCGTGGATGGTTCTTGCGGTCAACTCCTTGCCCGTCCCGCTCTCCCCATGGATCAGAACCATGGGGTTCTCAATGCTGATCGTGTCGATCACTTCATAGATTTCACGCATCTTGGGGCAAAAACCGATCATCTTGCCATACTGGTGACGCTCCCGGGATATCTTGCGAATCAGCTGCGCCTTATCCTTGATCTTCTTCTCTTCGATGATCCGGTCGATAATCAACCTGAGGTGATCCAGCTTGAAGGGCTTTTGCAGGTAGTCATAACTGCCGAATTTCATGGCCTGTATCGCCGACTCCATCGACCCGTAGCCGGTAACGATGATCACCTCGGTCTGGGGTCGGTATTTCTTGATGGCCACCAAAAGTTCCAAGCCATTGAATTCGGGCATCTTATAGTCGGTGAAGACAATGTCGATCTGCTTTTCCTTCACGATCCCAACAGCTTCGATGCCGTTGTCCACGGTGGTCACATCGTAGCCTTTTATGGTCAAATATTGCTCGACCATGGCCAGAATGTCATGGTCGTCGTCTACAAACAGGATTCGGGTGTCAGGCATGGCATTCTCCGCAGAACGTGCAGGGCATGGTATGAAATTTCTTATTAACCCTGTTTGTATAGTAGACCCCGTTTAAAAGATCAACCATCGGATGCCATCGTATTTATCGAAACGGCCGCCATGCACATGGGTCGCCTGTTTCGTTGACTTTGAAGCCTGCCGTCTCTATATTGAAAGCGTATCAGCAACCTTGATGGAGGCATTTTGACTTTTTCAGTGCTCATGGTCTGCACAGGCAATATCTGCCGAAGCCCCATGGCAGAGGGACTGCTCTGGCACCGGTTACCGCAAGCCTTGAAACCGATCGTCTCGGTCCGATCGGCCGGCACCCACGGACTTCACGGCAACCGGGCAGAACCCTTCGCCGTCAGGGCGGCCGCTGCACACGGGGCCGACATCAGCCAGCACCGGGCAAGTGTTCTGGATGCCGGCATGATCCGATCCGCTGATCTGGTGCTGGCCATGGAAAAATATCACATCGACAGGATCAACGACCTGCTGTTTTTCCGCTGCAAATACGCCCTTTTGCTTGGCAGCTTTGCAGAAAAACGGGAAAACCTGGAAATTGAAGACCCCTATGGTGCACCGCTGGGCGCCTATGAAGCCTGTGCCGATGAAATCCTCGCCTGCCTGCCGGGGCTCATCGACCATATCCGGGCGCAGGTTGACAGGAAGATGTCTTGAACACACCCATGGGAACCCATCGCCAGCAGATCATCGACCTGTTGTGTCGGGAGGCCATGACGGCGCTGGATATCTCCCAGGCGGTTCGGGTATCGGAAAAGGATGTCTATCGGCACCTGGCACACATCCAAAAAACCGTGGCCGGTCAGAGACGAAAATTGTCGTTCACCCCTTGCACCTGCCTGGCATGCGGTTTCACGTTCACGGATCGGCGCCGCCTGACCAAGCCCGGGCGCTGCCCCCAATGCCGGGAAAGCCGCATCGACCCCCCGGTGTTCAGCATTAAAGATTAAATGAATCAGCCGTCGGTCGAACATCTATATGTCATCACCGTGACCACCCGGGGCATCGGCAAGGCGCTGGCGGCATCTGCATTGGCCGTGCCCAACAGCTTCGTGGTCAGCCTGTCGCGCACGGCACCTTTTCTCTGGAACAACCGCCAGAATATCCGCATCGACCTGAATGACACCGACCGCATCGGCCCGGCTTTCAAACGCATCCAAATCGGGCTGCGGCAGACCAGCCGGCTGACCCATACGGTGCTGATCAACAACGCCGGCGTCCTCGATCCCATCGCTCCCATCGGCGACTGCGATGACACGCTGCTGGCCCGCAACATCCAGGTCAACCTGACCGCCCCGCTGATCCTTGCGCACCATTTTTTCCATTTCAGCCGGCCGTTTCCCGGCCGCAAGTGGATCGTCAACATCACCTCCGGGGCCAGCCGGGCGCCTTATTACGGGTGGTCGGCCTACGGGGCCGCCAAGGCAGGTCTGGACATGGCCACCCGCGCCATGGCCATGGAGTTCTCCCGCATCGACCCGACATTCGCCGTCTGCGCCGTGGCACCGGGGACCGTGGACACCGCCATGCAGGAGAAGATCCGCAACTGCACAGTTCAACAGTTTGCGCAGGTGGACAAATTCCTCGAGTTGAAAAACAGCGGTGCACTCCACCCTCCCGAACGTGCGGCGACGGCCCTGATTCGTCTGTTGATGGATGGACAATTTAAGAACGGCGAACGATACGACCTCAGGGAACTCAGACAGTAAGCGTTTGCCCGAGGCGGGGCACCACCGCGTCGAAGCCTTCGGTCTTCAGGTGATCGGCAAAGGCCAGGCTCTGATCCTCT
>JAGTUY010000446.1 GCA_018224455.1 Desulfosarcina sp. | reverse complement strand
TGCCCAAATTCGGTGATATCGGTAAAGACAATCCCAACCTGGCGCAAAAGTTTTTCGATTATTACGAAGCGGTTTTCGCCGAAGGCGAACTGACACAGCGGGAAAAATCGCTGATCGCCCTGGCCGTGGCCCATGCCGTCCAATGCCCATACTGCATCGATGCTTACACCCGGTCGTGCCTTGAGACCGGCTCCAACACGGCGGAGATGATTGAAGCCGTCCATGTGGCCACCGCCATACGGGGAGGTGCCTCTTTGGTGCACGGCGTCCAGATGAAAAATATTGCCGAGAAGATGTCCATGTAAAGGCAGCGCGAAGAGGCAACGATGGCAGACGACCAACCGTTTGTTCCTGAAATGGATACCGAAACCACGGGGTTTTCCCGGGCCCTTGCCCGGCATGGGTTGAAATTGACCCGGGGCCACACACAAATTCTCCAGGTAAACGTGGGACTGCTGTGCAATCAGACCTGCGGCCATTGTCATTTGAATGCCGGTCCCGGTAAAACCGAGGTCATGACGCGTCAGACCGCTGGCCAGGTCGCGGCCTGGGCCGGGCGGGTATCCTTCGAAGCGATCGATATCACCGGCGGCGCCCCGGAGATGAACCCCGACATTATCACTATTGTCGAAACGTTTGCCACCCTGTCGCCGAAACTCATCTTCCGTTCCAACCTGTCGGCCCTGAACAGCGGAGGGCGGGAGCACCTGATGGACCTGCTCAAACGCCTCAAGGTCACCATCGTGGCCTCCTTGGCCTCCATCAACGCGTCCCAAGCGGACGCCCAGCGGGGGGATGGGGTTTTCAGGGCCAGCATTGCCGCTCTCCAGAAGCTCAACGCCCTGGGATACGGCCAACCGGAAACGGGCCTGGAATTGAACCTGGTCTCCAACCCCACGGGCGCTTTCATGGCCGCTGATCAGGCGCAGACGGAAAAGCGGTTTCGCCAGATGCTCGAACGCCAGTGGGGCATCACGTTTAATCATCTCTTCAGCTTTTCCAACGCACCGTTGGGGCGTTTCAGACGGTGGCTGGAGCGGTCCGGCAATCTGTCAACCTACCTTAAGAAGCTGGCGGACGGATTCAACCCGTGTGCGGTGGACGGGGTGATGTGCCGGACCCTGGTCTCGGTCTCCTGGGACGGATACCTGTATGACTGTGACTTCAATTTGGCCCGGGGGCTTCCCATGGGCCGCAACCGCGTCCATGTGACCGATATGATCGGACGCCCGGAGCCAGGCAGCCCTATCGCCACGGCAGACCACTGCTATACATGCACCGTCGGCGCCGGATTCACCTGAGGCGGGGCTATCGGCACCTGAGGGTCAGGTGATTCCATAAGCGGTCCCGTTCTTGAGACATCCTGTCTCAAGTGAACAATCGATTTCTTTCCGACAAGCATCCAAGCAATCCTTTGCACCGGCAGCCCGACGGATGCAGCGTATCGGGGTCCCAGGACCTTTTTGCCTTGACGATCATGGCATGGATCTTGTTAATATAGGAAGTTCCCGATATTCTCCCGCGGAGACAGAATGGAACAGCAGATCCAGTTCGACAATCACATGGGGGAAACCCTTGCCGGAACCCTGCACCAGCCCGAGCGGCCACCGGTCGGAGCAGTCGTCGCCGGCCACTGTTTTACCTGTTCCCGGCACACGGGTGTCCTGCGGCGCATCTGCAGGGCGCTGTGCGAAGCCGGTTTCATGGCGCTGCGATTCGATTTTTCCGGGAACGGGCAGAGCCAGGGACGGTTTGAACACGCCATCTGGTCCAAGCAGGTCTTGGAGATGGAGGCGGCCATTGCCCTGATTCAGGAAAAAGGTGCCCCCTGGATCGGCCTGGCCGGGCACTCATTGGGTGCGGCAATCGCCCTGCTTACCGCCCGGCGCATAAAGACCGTATCGGCTGTCTGCCGGGTGGCCGGGCGCGTCAGCCGGACACGACCGATGCATTTTCTCACGCCGTCACAGCAGCAGACATTGGAGCAGACCGGTCAGGTGGGATTTAGCAGCCGCCAGCGGGAGCTCACCCTCACCAGGGACTTTTTTGATGATGCGGACCGGCACGATCTGATGGATGCCACCCGATTGTTGACGATTCCCATGCTTGTGGTTCACGGCGACCGAGACGAGCTCATTCCGGTTGCCGAAGCGAATCTGGCCAAAACGGCAAACCCCCAGATGGTCGAGTTGGCCATTGTCGCCGGGGGCGATCACATGCTCGCCCAGCCGGACCACCAGCGGCAGGTGGCCCGGATAGTCACTGGCTGGTTCTGCCGCCAGGCCGGCGCCCCGGTGCCCGGCGACATGAGCAGCTAACACCGACACCGCCCACAGGAGACGTTGAATGATGAACCTGTCCGAAACCTTGAGCGCCGATTTTATCGACGCTCAATTCCGCAAATGGAGGTCCGACCCATCGTCGCTTTCGGATGACTGGCAGTTTTTCTTCAAAGGATTCGAATTGGCCGGGGCGGCCCGACCGGCGGATGTCGACCCGGAGCAGGCCCTGCGCCAGGCCAACGTGGGCGAGCTGATCCGCCGCTACCGGGACATCGGCCACCTGCTGGCCTGCATGGATCCACTGTCCGCCTGCCCCACCTCTCACCCGCTTTTAGATCTGGATGCCTTTGGCCTGGACGTGTCCGACCTGGACCGTACCTTTGCTGCACCGGGTTTGATCGAACAGACCGCGGCATCCTTGAAGGAGATCGTGGGCCGGCTGAAACAGACCTATTGCCACAGCGTCGGTGTGGAGTACATGCACCTTCAGGACCCCGACGAACGCCGGTGGCTCCAGGCACGCATGGAACCGGTGAAGAACCAGGTTGAACTCTCGGCGGACGAACGGGTCGACATCCTCAAAAAGCTCTCCGCGGCGTCACTGTTTGAAGGGTTTCTCAATAAAAAGTATGTGGGCGTGACGCGTTTTTCGCTGGAGGGCGGTGAAGCACTTATTCCTTTTCTGGACGTCCTGCGCCGGCGGGCGGTTGAATCCGGATGTCGCGAAATCATCTTCGGTATGGCTCACCGGGGGCGCCTCAACGTGCTGCGCAACATCCTTGAAAAGCCGGCCGAAGAGATTTTCTCGGAATTCGAAAGCTGCTATGATCCCCAGGATCTGGTGGGGTCCGGGGATGTCAAGTATCATATCGGCTATCTCACCGAACACAACATGGCCGACGGCACCTCGCTTTCCCTTTGTCTCGTGAGCAACCCCAGCCACCTGGAGGCGGTGGATCCGGTGGTGGAAGGCATTGCCCGTGCCCGGCAGGATCTGCTGGCAGCCGACGGCGACAAGGCCATCCTTCCGGTGCTGCTGCATGGCGATGCGGCCTTTGCCGGGCAGGGGGTCGTGGCGGAAACCCTGAATATGTCTCAATTGAAGGGCTATCGGACCGGCGGGACGGTGCACGTTATCATCAACAATCAGATCGGATACACCACCCTGCCCGAAGATGCCCGTTCCACCCGCTACTCGACCGATGTGGCCAAAATGCTCATGGTGCCGATCTTCCATGTCCACGGTGAAGATCCGGAGGCCGTGGTTCACGTGGCCCGACTGGCCGCCGACTATCGTTACCGCTTCGGCAAGGACGTGGTCATCGACCTGGTCTGTTATCGCCGGTACGGTCACAACGAAGGGGATGAACCCTATTTCACCCAGCCGACCATGTACCAGCGCATCCGCCAGCGTCCGCCGCTGAACCGGGTATACGGCGACCGGCTGGTGGCCGAGGGCGTTTTATCGAAAGCAGAGATGGCTGAAATAGAACAGGGCGTGACCAGCGGTCTCGATGCGGCCTATGAGGAAATCCACGGCGCCACCTGCCTGTTTCCCGAACCCCGGTTCTTTCCGGAATGGGAGACGATCAGCGGTGGGTTTTCCCCTGACCCGGTCGAGACCAGGGTGGACAAGCAAGTCCTGGTCAATCTGGCCGGCCGCATGGTCGAACTGCCCGAGGGGTTTACCGTCCACCCCCGGCTGAAGGGTGTGCTGGACAAGCGGTTCGAAGCCGTCGACACGGGTGAAGGCATTGACTGGGCCGGCGCCGAAGCGCTTGCCTTTGCATCCTTGCTTGCCGACGGCCACACCGTGCGGCTCAGCGGTCAGGATGTGGGCCGCGGCACCTTCAGTCAGCGTCACAGCGTCATCTGGGACTATGAGACGGGACAATCCCACACCCCGTTGAATCATTTGGAAGCGGGTCAGGCACCTTTTGAGGTTTACAATAGCTTGTTGGCCGAGGCCGGTGTGCTGGGTTTTGAATATGGCTACTCGGTCACCCGGCCCCAGGTGCTGACCCTGTGGGAGGCCCAGTTCGGCGATTTTGTCAATAACGCCCAGTGCGTTATCGATCTGTTTATCGCCAGCGGCCAGACCAAGTGGCAGCAGTTGTGCGGATTGACCCTGCTGCTGCCCCACGGCTGGGAGGGCCTGGGACCGGAACATTCCAGTGCCCGCTTGGAACGCTTTCTCCAGCTTTGTGCCAATGACAACATGCAGGTGGCCAACCCGACCACCCCGGCGCAGTACTTTCATCTGCTGCGGCGGCAGATCAAAGCGCCGTTCCGCAAGCCGCTGATCCTCATGACCCCCAAGAGCCTGCTGCGCCATCCCATGGCCGTCTCCTCGCTGAAGGATCTGACCCATGGGCGGTTTTCACCGGTTCTGGACGATGCGGAGGCGAGGACGTCATCGAAAAAGGTCATCTTCTGCAGCGGCAAGATTTACTACCAATTGGTAGCCCGGCGGCGGCAGATCGATGCCGACGACACGGCCATCATTCGGGTTGAATTGCTTCACCCGTTTCCTGAAAAGGCCCTCGAGGCGGTCATCGGCCGATATAAAAAGGTCAAGGAGTGGATCTGGGTGCAGGAGGAGCCGGAGAACATGGGCGCCTGGCAGTTCATGCGGCCCAGACTGGCGCCCTTGCTGAAGAAACCCCTCGACTATGTCGGGCGCAATGCCGCTGCGAGCCCGGCCACGGGTTTTCCCAAGATTTATAAAATGGAGCAGGACGGCATCGTCGACCGGGGCATCGGCCCCCATGACCAGGCGGGAGGGATGGCGGGATGACGGAAGCCAGAAGGCAGAGGACTGATGTCTGAGGTCGGAAGACGGAAGACTGAGGCCGGAAGACGGAAGACTGAAGTCAGACCTCGGACCTCTGATCTCCGACTTCGGCAACGTATAGCGTCAAACCAACCCGACAAACGCAATAAACCCAACGAACGCGATAAACTAACCAAGGAGCCTGCATGTCCATCGAAATCAAGATCCCCAGTGTTGGCGAGTCGGTCCAGGAAGCCGTCCTGGCCGAATGGTTCAAGCAGGACGGCGACACCGTCCGCAAGGACGATCCCCTGTTTGTCATCGAAACGGACAAGGTGACCCTGGAAGTGGTGGCCGAAGCGGACGGCGTGCTGAAGATCCTTGTGGCTGCCGGAGAAACCGTGGCCATCGGTACCGTGGTGGGGGCCCTGGAACCCGTGGATGCAGCCGCGCCGGCGCCTGCAAAGCCAAAAGCCGAAACCGCGCCGGCACCGGAACCGGAAAAAGCAGCCGTCCCGGTGGCTGCCGCGCCGGCATCCAAAGCCCCGGCGCCCGCTGCTCCGGCTACGCCTGCCGACAGCATCCCCCTGGCACCGTCGGTGCGCCGGTTGGTCGCCGAAAAGAACCTGGATGCCTCGAAAATTCAGGGTACCGGCCCCGGCGGACGCATCAGCAAGGGAGACGTGCTGCTCTACCTGGAGCATGCGCCGGCCGGCATCCCCGATGCGGCGCCCACCCCGGCGGCTCAACCGTCGGCGGCAGCCATGGAAGAGCGAAAACCCATGACGCCCATTCGCAAACGCATCGCCGAGCGGCTGCTGGAGTCCAAACAGAGCACGGCCATGCTCACCACCTTCAACGAGATCGACATGGCCCGGGCCATGGAAATCCGATCCCTGTACAAGGAGGCCTTCCAGAAACGCCACGGCGTCTCGCTGGGGTTCATGTCCTTCTTCGTCAAGGCATGTGTGGAGGCCCTCAAGGAGGTGCCCGAGATCAACGCCTTCATCGACGGCAGCGACATCGTCTATCACAACTACCAGCATGTCGGTGTGGCCGTGGGCACGGAGCGGGGCCTAGTGGTGCCGGTGATCCGCCATGTTGAACGCTTGAGCTTCGCCCAGGTGGAAAAAGCCATCGTGGATTACGTGACCAAGATCAAGGACAACCGCCTGGAACTGGCCGATCTGGAGGGGGGCACCTTCACGGTGAGCAACGGTGGCGTATACGGCAGCCTGCTCTCAACGCCCATTCTCAACATGCCCCAGAGCGGCATCCTGGGGATGCACAAGATCGAAAAGCGGCCGGTGGTGATCGATGACCAGATTGTCATCCGACCGATGATGTACGTGGCGCTGAGCTACGACCACCGCATCGTGGACGGCAAGGGCGCGGTGACCTTTCTCAAACGGGTCAAGGAGTTCGTCGAAAACCCGGAACGCATGGCATTGGAGGTGTAAGATGGCACAGCAAGCACAGTTCGACCTGGTGATCATCGGCTCCGGACCCGGCGGATACGTGGCGGCCGTTCGTGCGGCCCAACTGGGCATGAAAACCGCCGTAGTGGAAAAAGCCTCCCGTCTGGGCGGCGTCTGCCTCAACGTGGGGTGCATCCCCAGCAAAGCGCTGCTGGATTCCTCCGAGTACTATCACCTGGCCAAGGACCGTTTTGCCGAATACGGCATCAAGACGGGAAAAGTCTCCTTGGATTTGCCTGCCATGCTGGCCCGCAAGGACAAGGTGGTGGAGGAGCTGACCGAAAACGTGCGCAAGCTGCTGGAGGGCAACAGTGTCGAGATCATCCACGGCACGGCATCGATTCCGGCGCCGGGATCCGTCGAGGTGGACACGGGCAAAAAGAAAAAGACGACCCTGGCGGCCAAGAACATCCTGCTGGCCACCGGCTCCGAACCCATTGAAGTCAAAGGTCTGGAATTCGACGGCAAGCATATCGTCAGCTCCACCGAAGCCCTTTCCTTCGATACGGTGCCGAAACGTCTTGGCATCGTCGGCGGCGGCTACATCGGTTTGGAGCTGGGATCGGTGTGGAGCCGGCTGGGTGCCAAGGTCACCGTCATCGAGATGCTGCCCAGGATCGCCACCACATTGGACGGCCAGGTGGGTCGGGCCCTGGACCGTATTCTCAAGCGGCAGGGTCTTGAATTGCGGCTCAACACCAAAGTGGCCAAAGCCGAGGTGGCCGGTAAAAAGGTCAAGACGCTGCTGGAAAGCAAGGGAAAGACCGAGGAGATGACCTTCGACCGGCTGCTGGTGTCCATCGGCCGGCGTCCTCTCACCCGCGGTCTGGGCATCGAGGCGCTGGGCATCGACACCGATCCGAAAACCGGCCAGATCCTCGTGGACGAAACTTACCGCACCAGCCTCGATGGCATTTACGCCATCGGTGACCTGATTCCCGGCCCCATGCTGGCCCACAAGGCCTCCGCCGAAGGTAATGCGGCGGTGGAATGCATGGCCGGCCGCGCCGGCGAAGTGAACTACGATACCATACCTGCCGTGGTCTACACCTGGCCCGAGGTGGCCAGCGTGGGCCTGACCGAAGAGCAGGTGCGTGAAAAGGAGATTCCCTACTGCGTCGGCAGCTTTCCTTTCTCCGGTGCGGGGCGGGCGCGCTGCATGGGGGAAACCGACGGGTTTGTCAAACTTATCTCCCACGGCAAGACCGACCGGATCCTGGGCGTCCACATCATCGGCCCCCGGGCGGCGGACATGATCGCCGAGTGTGTGCTGGCGTTGGAGTTCGGTGCCAGTTCGGAAGACATTTCCCGCACCATCCATGGCCACCCTACCTTTGCGGAGGCCTTGCAGGAGGCGGCGATGAATGTCAGAAAATGCTCCATCTACGCTTCTTAATGGATGTGGCCAAGCAGTCCAAGGTCATGGCCGCGGCTGTTGAGGCCGGCAAGTCGCTTGGGCAGCGACTCAAACATGGCCATGATCGCATGGTCGTCACCCAGAACATGCAGAAGAAGATGGCGATGTTCGCCTCCTCGGCTTGATCCGGCGGATCACTTCCGCCTCCATCCTGAGGCGTTTCCTTTCGATCCGTTTAATTTTACCACGCAGGGCGGCCATTGAGGGTCGTCCTTTTCTGTTGAGAACGGCCCGCTGGGCCGGGCAGATATACTGGATGCACATCCACGGCCGGATTCGCGGCGGCAGGCGACATCCGTGGTGGGTTAAAAACGGACAGGCCTCACCGGGACCCGATGTCGCCTGGCGGGGCGGAATGGGTTCGTCGAGCAGGTGGAGCAGCAGCAGATCCCGAAAATCGATCCACACCGTGTTGCCGATGCAGCAGGGTTCGGGGCAAAACCGGCAGGTCCGACTGCACAACGCCGCCATCAATGGCGTCAGTTCGTCAATACCGCGGCGGATTTCCATGGCTGTCGCCACGGCTCTCCCCAGATCCCTGCGGTGGATGGCCAACAGGCGGGTCAGTGCGCAGTTCGATTCCTGCCATTGCGGGGTTGGGGGGAAAACACCGGTGCCTGGCCAAAAGGGTGGGGCGGTTTCTTCGTAAGCGCCTTGCATGCCCAATCCTGGTGGGTGCTTAAAGCGTCATCTTAGCGGATGTTGCCTCGCCGGCGCAACCCATAACCGGCAGCGTTCACCATCTCCCCGATCGATCGGACGATGTTAGTTTATGGTTTGCCTCTTGATTCTTTAGCTATTAATGTTATCTTCCGGCTCGGTCCTTCAGCGGCACATGTGGGTGAGTGCAGTTTTAAATTGGCGTAAACGCCTTTCGTCAGGATGAACATATGAATAAGAGAGACCTCGACTATTTTCAAACGATGCTTCAGAATGAGCTTGATGCGCTGCTGGCAAAGGCTGAAATTGCCGTGGGGGAACTGATCGGTTCAGTCTACACCAACGAGGCCGACCCGCTGGACCGGGCCACGGAGGAGGAGTCCCGCAACAATCAACTGCGCATTCGGGGCAGGGAGAGCCGGTTGATCGGTAAGATCAAAAAGAGCCTGCAGGCCATCGATGAAGGGACCTATGGCATCTGTGAAGATTGCGAGGAACCCATTGCGATTGCCCGCCTGAAGGCCAGACCGGTCACCAGCTATTGTATCGACTGCAAAACCAAACAGGAGGCCTTTGAGCGAGTCACCGGCAGTTGACACGATACTGGATGTAGACTATTAAACCGATCTGGTTCACGGTCTCCGGCGCACCCTTTCCCTGGAAATAGATTGCCGCGTTCCGACAGCCGAAAACGGTGTCCAGGCGCTCGACTCAGCGACTCTTTTTTGTCATCTGTTTAATGAGCTCAGGAAGCTGTCTTTGTGCCGCCCACAAGCGTAAAGTTTGTCGATGGTCGTCGGCAGGAAGCCCGAGAAGGGTTTTCCCCGGTGCCACATCGCTGACGACGCCGGCGTTTCCTCCAATTTTCACCCCGGCACCAACGGTCACATGATCGTTGACCCTCGCACCTCCTCCCATCATCACACCATCCCCTAAAGTCACGGATCCAGCCAAGCCGGACTGCCCGGCCATCACGCAGGAGCGGCCCAGTTTGCAATTGTGGGCAATTTGAACGAGGTTGTCTATTTTCGTGCCGTCGCCAATCGACGTGGCACTGAACTTGCCCCGGTCAACACAGCTCCCCGCGCCGATTTCGACGCCATCACCAATCTCGACGGTACCGATTTGTGGGATCTTGACCAAGCCTCGACCGTCGGGCGACGGGCGATAACCAAAGCCGTCGGCACCGATGGTCACATTCGGATGGATGATACAGTCGCTGCCGATACGGCATCGTTCGCGGATGACCGCACCGGACCAAATAATTGTTCCACTGCCTATACGGGTGTCATCCAGTACGGTAACGTTGGGATAAAGCCGGACCCCCGGGCCGATAACCACGCCGGGCCCGATATAGCAGCCGGCCCCGATGGCGGCAGCCGCGCCGATCGTGGCGGTTGGATCGATCACCGCGGTCGAATGGATGCCGACCGCACATGTCGGCGGTTCCGGCTCGAACATAGCAAGGACCTGTGCCAGGGCCAGATCGGCGTCGGCAACACGCACCAGCGCACGCTCCGGTTCCGGCCGGATATCCAGGCCATCCTTGACGATTGCAGCCGATGCCCTGGATTCGTGCCATAGCTTGACGTATTTCTTCCGGCCTATGAACGTCAGCTGGTTTGCCACAGCCGCGGAGACGTTTTCTACACCGGTGATCAGGATCGCCGGACTGCCGGTAAGTGTTCCGCCAATGGCTTGACTAATCGCCTCGATTGTAAAGGTCTTCATCACCGCTCCTGAATAACGTATTGGGTTTGGGTTCGAAACAACATCCAATCCATTATGGAGATATCATCAATCCACCTTTTTAAATATAGTTAATCTCTGTGGATTGATCAGGTAAATCCTGGTATTGTGGTATTATTTCTTTCCGCGACCCTCAGCCATTCAGGGAAAGATCAAAATCGATGGCATTCCTGAAATAAACGGGAAAAAGTACCTATCCCTGTCTTTTATCCAGGGCAGGTCTTCCGGATGGCTGACCTTTCGTGCACGATCAATCGTGATGCTTGACAACTTTCCTGTCGGTTTTTCGGAAATGCGCGGCCCTGGTGCCGTCGATTGAACGTGCAAAATGAGAATCCTTATGCAGCGCTATAAAATTCTTCATCGTACCTATTACAATTTTTCCGGACCAGTAAGACTCGGACCCCATAAATTGCACCTTCGTCCGAGAGAGGACTATGATCTTCGCATCGAGGCTTCAACACTTAAAATCAAACCGGCAGCAACCTTGCTCTGGCACCGGGATATAGAAGGGAATTCGGTTGCCATTGCGACCTTCGACTTGCCCGCCAGCCAGCTTA
>JAGTUY010000445.1 GCA_018224455.1 Desulfosarcina sp. | reverse complement strand
CCTTTAAAATCTTCGAAATAGCCCCGCGTCGTAGAATAGATGTGATTGACACTGAAGTAGATGCCGGAATGGGCCGGATCCAATTCCCATTGCGGTGCTGCCGCGATTGCCTGTGAGGAAAAGCGCAGGACAAATAGAAATACGGCCGAACGCCTGACGATTGGTTGCATGAAATGCCTCCTGTCCGTAAATGGTAGTGGACCGCCCCATGGCAAGCCGCGGGGATGATCCTTTCTCGCGATATTGTGGGGCTACAACCCGAACACTTCAGAAAATATCGAACGAGCGGGGAACGAGAGGGCTTTAAGGTCGGTGATGACTTGCCTCATCATCTGTGGCGGGCCACATACAAAGACCGCCGACCGGCGACTGCAGCCGTTGAGCATGATCTCCAATGTCTTCCAATCCAATCTGCCGGACCGCTCCCCGCTTTCGGCAATACGGGTACAGATAGGAATCATGCGCAGACCTGTCAATTTGGCCGCCAGCTCATCCATCTCATCGGCGAACACCACGTTTTCCTTGCCGCGGTTGCTCCAGATCAGGGTGACCGGGCGAGGGTCGCCACGATCCGCCATAAAGCGCAGCATGCTGAGCATGGGCGTGATGCCGATGCCGCCGGCGATCATGATCAATTCCCGATCCGGGTCGGTATACAGGTGGCTGAAGCGGCCGAAGGGGCCCTGAACGAATGCGCGGTCGCCGATCGAGAGCCCCGCCACGGTGCGGGTCCAGTCACCGCATGCGCGGATGGTGAATTGCAGCATCATGGGACGGCTGGGCGTGGAGGAGAGGGTAAAGGCATGCGGTTCCGGCACGACCGCTGCCGATTCAAAGGAAACCCAGGCAAACTGGCCGGGGACGTATGAAAATAGAGTTTGCGCGGCCGCGGTCAATTCGACGCAGGTGCAATCGCCACCGGCGGGTTCGACACGCGAAACCAGGTACGGCTTCCTGCGCATCCGCAACCGGGTGCTGCGCACCCACAACCAGAGCAGCAAAAAAGCAGCCGCGGCAACGGCAACCGCCAGCCGTGGCAGCCCGCTTTCGCTGAACGACTCGCTGACATACAGCACGTGCACAACCAGAAGGCCGGCGACCAGCAGACCGGCGATGCGGTGCAACCGCAGCCAGGTGTGAAAGGCGATGCCCACCGACTGGCGCCATCGGCTGACCACAAACTGGCTCAGAATGAAGACCAGCAGCCCCACCCCAATCCACTCGGGCCAATAGCGCATCTCCAGTGGGACGATAAGTCTGCCTTCAGGAATCAGCACGCATAGGGGGTGTATCAATGCCAGGATTGCAATCGCCCAGGCATGCATGCGGTGCTGGCGGATCAAACCGGGCAGGGAGAAGATCCGGTCCAGAGGTTTCAGCCGCCCGGCCAAGGGCAGTTGCAGGAAAATAAGCAGGCCGGCCGTCAAACCAAGCATCTTGCCTGCACGCAGGCTGGTTTTCTCCATACCGAACTTGTACCACATGGACGGCGATTCGAAGGCAAAGGGGATCGCGAGCACGCCGGCCAGCGTCAGAAGAAGCAACGCGACAATGGCTGCGGCCCACAGAGCACGCATTTTCTGCGTAACCATGGTTGCGGTCGAAGACCGATCGTCTCCTTGATGGGGCATTGACACGATCTGCTCCCTGCGGGTTGTTGGCCCAATGATAGCCGGCTGCCGGACACCTTACGCTATTTGCCTTTATCCTTCATCATCCCCGCCAAGGCGGCAAAGGGGTTGTGGAAGAAATCAGAATCAGTCGACGATGACGACGAACTGCCGTCGTATGCCTCGGCCACTTCCAGGCGCCCGTGTTCGTTGTCGTGACAGTATATGCAGAGCAGCTCCCAGTTGCTGCCGTCAGGCGGGTTGTTGTCGTGGTTGTGGTCCCGGTGATGGACGGTGAGTTCTTTGAGCTGCTTCCCACTGAACTCGCGGGCACAGCGGCCGCAGACGTGCGGATACATCTTCAACGCCTTCTCGCGGTATGTCTTTTCACGATCCTTCATGTGGCGGCGGGCGTCGGCCACGACTTGTGAGAGTTTGTCCGGACCCTTTCCTTGGTTGTTGACGGACATGCGCTGCTCCCTTGGTTTGCAGTAGGTGTTTGGGTGAGTCCAGCACCGCCACCCCGACGGGCGTTTTTATCCGCGCCACCAGTCCAGGCGGGTGCTGTTGCGAACTTAAATCTCCATGGCCAGCCGGGCGCCCTGGTCGATGGCCCGTTGGGCATCCAGTTCGGCGGCCTCGTCCGCACCGCCGATGATGTGCACCGGCATGCCGCCCCTGCAGGTCAGTTCATCGGCCAATGTCCTCAGGGGCTCCTGGCCGGCACAGACGATGATCGTGTCGGCAGGAATCGTCTGGCGGATGTCGTTCTTGACGATATGCAGACCGTCGTCATCGATTTTTTCATAGGCCACACCGTTGATCATCTCCACCCCGCGCTTTTTGAGGGTGGCCCGGTGGATCCAGCCGGTGGTTTTGCCCAGCCCGGCACCCATCTTGGAGGCCTTGCGCTGCAACATGGTGACGCGCCGGGGAGATGGCTGGGTTTCCGAATGAGACGCCAAAAGCCCGCCCGGTCGCCGATAATCCCGATCCACGCCCCATTCCTCTAAAAACAGGTCGCGGTCGAGGCTGGTGGATGTGCCGGCATGGGTGATAAGGACGGCGGTGTCGAAGCCGATGCCTCCGGCACCGATAATGGCCACGGTATCACCGACTGATTTCGTACCCAGGATGGCATCGATGTAGGAGATCACCTTGGGCTGATCCATGCCGGGGATGTTCAACCGGCGCGGCCGGACACCGGTGGACACCACTACCTCGTCGAAGGACTCACCGGCCAGACGATCCGCATCCACGGGAGTATTCAGTCTCACCGTGACCCCTTGCAGTTCCAGTTGGCGACGGAAGTATCTCAGGGTTTCGGCAAACTCCTCCTTGCCGGGAATACGCACCGACAGGTTCAGCTGTCCGCCGATGCGGTCCTGACGGTCAAAAAGGGTCACCGCATGGCCCCGCGATGCCGCGGTGACGGCAAAGGAGAGGCCGGCCGGCCCGGCGCCCACCACGGCGATGCGTTTGGGGGCATGGGTCGGCGAAATGACGAACTCCGTTTCCCGGCAGGCTCGGGGGTTGACCAGACAGCTCGCCACCTTACCCTGGAAAATATGGTCCAGGCAGGCCTGGTTGCAGCCGATGCAGGTATTGATCTCATCGGCGCGTCCTTCTCCGGCCTTTTTCACAAATGCCGGGTCCGCCAGAAAGGGACGGGCCATGGAAATCAGATCCGCATGTCCGGCGGCCAGTGTCTGTTCAATGGTCTCGGGTGTGTTGATCCGGTTGCTGGTCACCAGTGGGATGGACACCGCACCCTTCAGCCGGCCGGTGACCCAGGTGAAGGCTGCCCGGGGAACCATGCTGGCGATGGTGGGTATCCGTGCCTCGTGCCAGCCGATGCCGGTGTTGATGATGGTGGCCCCGGCGGCTTCCACCTCTCGGGCCAGTTCTACCACCTGGTCCCAGGAACTGCCCCCTGCGACCAGATCCAGCATGGACAGCCGGTAGATGATGATAAAGTCCGATCCCACACGCCTTCGGACCTGGCGGACAATCTCCAGGGGGAACCGGATCCGGTTCTCGTATGTCCCGCCCCAGCGGTCGGCGCGTCGGTTAGTGGCCGGGGCGATAAACTGATTGATCAAATAGCCTTCCGACCCCATGATCTCCACCCCGTCATAGCCGGCCTGCCGGGCCAGGCCGGCGCAGCGGGAAAAATCCTCGATCTGCCGGAGGATTTCGTCTTCGGAAAGTTCCCTGGGTTTGAAGATGTTGATCGGCGCCTGCAGGGGAGAGGCGCTCACCAGACGTTTGTGAAACCCGTAACGGCCCGTGTGCAGGATCTGCAGGGCGATCTTGCCGCCGCTTTGATGAACCGCCGAAGTGATCATTCGGTGACGATCAACCGCTTCTGGTGTGCTAAGCTGCGCGGCGTGGTCCGCCACACAACCCTCCACATTGGGAGAAAATCCGCCGGTGACGATCAGCCCCACCTCACCCGCGGCCCGTTCGGCAAAATAGGCAGCCAGGCGTTCAAATCCGTCCGGGGCTTCCTCCAATCCGGTGTGCATGGAACCCATGATCACTCGGTTTTTCAAGGTGGTAAAGCCAAGGTTCAGGGGTTCAAACAGATGCGGGTATGGATGTTTCCTCATTGCGGTCTCCTATTGCGGGGCCAAACGAGACGGTATTGGACGTCGAATGGCTGTTTCCACCAAGCAGCT
>JAGTUY010000444.1 GCA_018224455.1 Desulfosarcina sp. | reverse complement strand
TTCTCACAAAGAGATTGTATGCCGTTTACCCCAAGGATGATTTTATCATGAATTTAGACCCGATCCAAGGCGCAGATTAAGTACCATATCAATATAGCTTGATGCAATCAATGGCAGCAAGCCAAACAGAATAGGTGATGCAGCAATCCGCGTGTGTCAGTCAAGGGGGCTCTTTCATTCTGAATTCGTCGCATCCATGGGGAGGCGTCCTTAGCAGATAAGACGGTGAACGGGTGGGCATGAGTGACCTCCTCAGCTAGCCTGCCTACCACCAACGGGTACCAATCGACTTGATGACGCTGATTTTGAGGAGACAAAAAAACCCGTTGAATAATCAACGGGTTGTATCTTCGTTTGGTGCCGAAGGGGAGACTCGAACTCCCACAGGGGAACCCCTACTAGACCCTGAACCTAGCGCGTCTACCAATTCCGCCACTTCGGCACGTTTCAGCCTGATTTCAAAAAGGTTGATTTCAAACTGAAGATGCACTAACTATATTCTTTTGTTTTTCGTGTCAAGCCCATTTTACGGTTCATCAAAAGATCATGAAAATCATACAAGACATCGAAACCATAAAAGAACCTTTCAAAGCCGCCGTGATTACCATCGGCAATTTCGACGGCGTTCACATCGGCCACCAGGCCCTTTTTCACGAGGTTATCGAAAGGGCCGAGGCCATGGACGGTACCGCCGTAGCCATGACCTTCGATCCCCATCCCATCCGGGTGATCACCAGAAACGGGCACCCGCCCCTGATCACCCTGTATGAACAAAAAGCGGAACTAATCGAAAAGGCCGGCATCGACGTGCTGATCTGCATCCCCTTCACCATGGACTTTGCTGCGTTGTCGGCGCAAACTTTCGTCGAGGACATCCTCGTCAAGCGAATCGGGATGAAGGCCATCGTCGTCGGCCAGGACTATACCTTCGGCAACAATCGTGAAGGCAATGTGGATCTGCTGCGGCGATACGCCGAGGAATTGGGCTTTGCGGTGATCGTGACGGACTGGATCCAGTCGTCCACCGTCGACGCCGACCGCATCAGCAGCACGGCCATCCGGGAGCTGGTCATGGACGGGCGGATCGAAAAAGCCGCCAAGATGCTGGGCCGCAACTACCAGATCCGCGGCACCGTGGCCCACGGACGGGACCGGGGCGGAAAACTGCTGGGCATCCCCACCGCCAACATCAACCTGCAGGATGAACTGTGCCCCAAGGTTGGCGTTTATGCCGTGGTCGTCCACTATGACGGGCAACGCTATCCGGGGGTGGCCAACATCGGCTACAGCCCCACCTTCGACGACCACATATTTACTGTGGAGGCCCACATTCTTGACTTTAAAAAGGATATTTACGGCCAGAGAATCATGGTCAACTTTGTCGAGCGCTTAAGGGACGAGAAGAAGTTTTCCGGCATCCCCGAACTGGTGGAACAGATCGACCGGGATATCGCCAAAGCCAGACAGATTTTGGCACCCCATTTTGAAAGCTAACGACAATCGAGGTTGAACACCGTGACCGTGTTAGACATACTCACATATCCGGATAAATTCCTGAAAAAGCGCACGGCGCCCGTCGAGAATATCGACGGCGCCATGCAGACCATTTTCGACAGCATGGCCGCGACCATGTACGTGGCCCCAGGTGTGGGCCTGGCCGCTCCCCAGGTGGGCATCGGACAGAGTTTTATCATCTACGACATCGCGCCGAGAGAAGAAGCGCATGACCTGCACGTGCTGGTCAATCCAAAGATCATTACCAGTGAGGGCGAAATGCTTTCGGAAAACGAAGGCTGCCTGAGCGTGCCCGAATTCAGGGCGGACGTCAAACGTGCAGCGCGTATTCTCGTGGAAGGGGTCGACCGGGACGGCAACCCCCTGCGCTTCGAGGCGGACGGCCTTCTGGCCATCGTCATCCAGCACGAACTGGATCATCTCAACGGCACCCTGTTTATCGATCACATCAGCGCCTTGAAGCGGCAGATGTACAAGCGCCGGGTTAAAAAGGAGATGAAGCAGGAGTGAACCGCCCATTGAAAATAGTCTTTATGGGCACGCCGGATTATGCCATGTCGTCGCTTCGGGCCCTGCATGACAGCGAACATGAGGTGCTGGCCGTGGTCACCCAGCCCGACCGGCCCAAAGGCCGGGGCCGCAAGCTGACCCCGCCGCCGGTCAAACACGCCGCCGTGCAATATGGTTACCCGGTTCTGCAGCCTGAGAAGGTGCGAAACCACGCCTTCCAGGAGCAGTTGGCCCGACTGGCGCCGGACCTGTTCATCGTGGTGGCCTTCGGCCAGATTCTGCCCCAACGTCTGCTGGACATTCCCGGCATAGGCGCGATCAACGTCCACGCATCGCTGCTGCCACGGTACCGCGGCGCCGCGCCCATCCAGTGGGCCGTCATCAACGGAGACCGCGAAACCGGCGTCACGACCATAATGATGGACAAGGGCATGGACACCGGCGATATGCTGCTGATGGAAAAAACCGAGATCGGATCCGACGAAACCGCCGCCGATCTTCACGACCGCCTCAGCGAGATAGGCGCCCGAACGCTGATCCGGACGCTGGAAAGGCTGCAGAACGGCAGCCTGGAGCGCGTGCCCCAGGACCACACCCAGGCGACCTATGCCCCTATGCTTAAAAAAAAAGATGGCAAAATCGACTGGTCCATGCCGGCCGAACAGATCGCATGCCTGATCCGCGGCGTGACCCCCTGGCCGGGCGCTTATACCTTCAGCGACGACATGCGCCTGAAGATCTTCACAGCCAGCGTCCTGGAGCGGGAGATCAGCGTGCCGCCGGGCACCATCCTCGAGTGCTTTGCCGGAGAGCTTCGTGTGGCCACCGGCAAATGGGCCATTGCCATCCAGGAGATTCAAGGGAACTCAGGCAAACGCCTGCCCATCGACGATTTTCTCTGCGGCTGCCGCCTACCCGATGGCACAAGTCTGGGATAATCGACCGTGACCGCATCACGCCTTCCCCACCCCCCGACAAGGCCGAACCGGCCAATCGCCAACCCTAGGGCCGCTGCTCTGGCCGTGCTGGATCGATTAGGCATGGGCAAGGCGACCCTGGACGCGGTGCTCGATGATTTAGCACCCATGCTGACAGGGCTCTCCCGCCGGGACCGGGCCTTGTTCAACCAGCTGGTATACGGCGTGCTGCGCTGGCGGCTGCGCTTGGATGCTGTGGTCTCAGCCTACGCCGATCGGCCCCTTAAAAAGATATCCCCACCCATCTTGAACATCCTGAGAATCGGCCTGCTGCAGATCCTGTTCATGGACCGGATTCCGGCATCGGCAGCCGTCAACACGGCAGTCAACCTGGTGCATGCCCGCAAAGCCTCGAAAGCCGCCGGATTCGTCAATGCCCTGCTGAGAAATGCGCTGCGGGAGCCCGATCGGTTCTGCATTCCCGACGCCCCGGAGTCGCCGGTGGATCACATCGCCGTGGTCCACGCCTTTCCCCATTGGCTGGCCTCGCGCTGGATCGGCCGGCTGGGCCTGGCCCAAACCGACCGGCTGTGTGCAGCGATGAACGCCATCCCGCCCATCACCTTGCGCTGCAACCGGCTGAAAAGCAACCTGACCGAACTGGTGAAGGCCTTGTCGGACCAGGCGGAAGCCATCGAGATCGTGGACAGCGTCCCCGACGGGGTCAACCTGGTCCACCCCCGTCTCCCCATCCCTGAGATGCAGGCTTTTGTCGACGGCCGCTTTTCCGTCCAGGACGGGGCTGCCCAGCTGGTTTCCCTCTTGCTGTCACCCCGGCCGGGAGAAACCGTTCTGGACGCCTGCGCCGGTCTGGGTGGAAAGGCGACCCACCTGGCCCAGATCATGGACAACCGCGGCGTCATCGTGGCCATGGACAGCGTGCAAGCCAAATTAACCCGTCTGGAAAACGAGGCGCGCCGCCTGGGCGTATCCATTGTCCGCACCCGGCGCGCAAACCTGAAGCGGCCGCTGCTTGTTGAAACCCTGCCCCGGTTCGACCGGATCCTTGTGGATGCACCCTGCTCCGGCCTGGGCGTGCTGCGGCGCAACCCGGACGCCAAATGGTCGTGCCAGCCGGCCGATATCCCCCGACTGGCCGAGCAGCAGGCGCGCTTTCTCGACCATCTCGCCCCGCTGGTCAAAACGAACGGGGTCCTGGTTTTTGCCGTCTGCAGCATGGAACCGGAAGAAAATGAAGACGTAATCAAGACTTTTTTGAAAAAGCATGCAAACTTTGCTATAATCGGAGCGCAATCCATGGAAGAGAAGACCGTACTTCCTTTTCTGGGTAAGGACGGCTTTTTCAGAACCGCACCCCACATCAATCACATGGACGGCTTTTTCGCAGCGCGGCTGCAACGCACGCGATGACAGGATAAAACGCCATGCCCGTTTACGATTACGAAGCCCTGGACACAAAGGGCAAAACCATCACTGGAATCATCGATGCCGACGGCGCCCAGGCGGCACGGCAGAAAATCCGTGCCATAGGCAGTTTTCCGGTCACCGTCAAAGAGGTCACCGACGGCGAAACCAGCAAAGAGACCCGCAGCCTCAGCTTCCCTGCCCTGTTCCGTCGCATCACGCCGGCCCATGTCAGCCTGTGGACCCGCCAGCTGGCGACCCTCACCGGTGCCGGATTCCCACTGGTTACCGCACTGACCACCCTGGTTTCACAGACCAAGACCCACGGGTTTACCAAAATCGTCGCCCGGATCAAGGACTCTATCGTCGAGGGCAACAGCTTTGCCTCGTCCCTGACGCTCTACCCGTCGGTTTTCTCTCAAATTTATATCAACATGGTACGCGCCGGAGAGACCTCTGGAACCCTTGAAATCGTTCTCCAGCGCCTGGCAGACATCATGGAAAAGCAGCAGGAGCTCAAGTCCCGCATCCAAACCGCCATGGCCTATCCCATCCTCATGACCGCCATCGGCACCCTGGTGCTTTTTTTTCTGATGACCTTCGTTATCCCCAACATCACCACCATCTTCGTGGACATGAATCAGGCCTTGCCCACCCCAACCCGGTTTCTCATCGCGGCCAGCGATCTGTTCAAACGCTTCTGGTGGCTGCTGGTGGTCGCGATCATCGCCGGTCTGGTGGCCTTAAAGGCCTTTAGAAAGACGGAACGCGGGCTTGTTGCCACCGATCGGATGATGCTTTCCATGCCCGTCATGGGCATGATGCTGAAAAAGATCGCCGTGGCCCGTTTTGCCCGGACCCTCGCTTCGCTGCTTGAAAACGGCGTGACCATGCTTCCGGCCCTGGAGATCGTCAGAAATGTCACCGGCAATGTCGTGATCTCCGGCCTCATCGAAAAGGCCTCCAGTGAAGTCGAAAAAGGCCAGGGACTGGGCTTGTCGCTGGCGGCCGACGACGTCTTCCCCGATCTGGCCGTGCAGATGGTCCAGGTGGGTGAGCAGAGCGGGGAGCTTGAATCCATGCTCTACAAAATCGCCGAGGTGTATGAAAACGAAGTCCAGTCATCGATCATGAGCATGATGGCCATGCTGGAGCCGGTGATGATCCTGGTCATGGCCGTGGTCGTGCTTTTTATTGTTCTTTCGATCTGTCTGCCCATTTTCGAAATGAACCAGCTGGTGGGGTAAGAACAACGGTTTCTGGTTTGTGGTTTGTGGTTTCTGGTTTGTGGTGTCTGGTTCGGTTGGTTAGTTGGTTGGATTGGTTTTATTCGTTGGGAGCTTGCGCTCCCGGCTCAACCGCTTATCAACTCAAGCCCCCATCCAGCCGCGCTTGATTGTTGGGTCGCATTGGGTTAGTATCCGTTTTTAGAAACCTTAAGGGTTCAACGGTGCCGGTTAAGCGCCGAGCAAGGAACCATGGAGGAAATATGAATCTGTCTTACCCGCCAAAAGGGGGCAACTGCCGCGGCTTCACCCTGATCGAGCTGATGGTGGTCATCGTCATTCTCGGCATTCTGGCCGGCCTGATCGTCCCGCGCATCATGGGCCGCCCGGAGCAGGCCAAGCAACTCAAAGCCAGGATGCAGATCGAAAGCATCGGCACGGCCCTTAAGCTCTACAAACTGGACAATGGCATGTATCCGACCACCGAGCAGGGGATACAGGCCCTGGTAGAGCCGCCCGCCTCCGGCAATATTCCCAAAAATTGGCGCAAGGGCGGCTATCTGGAAAAGGGCAAGGTGCCCAAAGACCCCTGGGGCAATGACTTCGTCTATCTGAGTCCGGGCGTCCATGACGATTTTGATATCATCGCTTACGGCGCCGACGGGGCGGCCGGCGGTGAGGATAAAGATGCGGATATCAACAGCTGGGAGTCCGAATAACGCGGCGCCGGCGATCACCTGACGGGCTTGCGCCCGTCTCTCACGCCATGACATCGAGCCAGTCTGCCCGTCAACACGCCCTGCAAACGCAGGCACCCCCGGAAAACAACACAGGAACCACCCTTTTGGGCAATCGTGGATTCACACTGATTGAATTGATCGTCGTGACCGCCCTGATCAGCATTATGCTGGTGGTGGCCATCCCACGCCTGGAAGGCGGACTCTTCTCCGATGGCAGCGACGAAACCGCACGCTGGATCATCGCCACGGTCCGCGGCCTCAAGGAAAAAGCGGTTGTCGAAAACAAAACCTACCTGCTCCAGGTGTCGCCCGACGTCCAGCGGCTCTGGATCACCGAAGCCGGCATGGCGGATACCGATGCGGACGCCGCCCGTGAGGCCGGCTATTCTTTGCCACGCGGGGTGACCATCGATCATGTGGCCTTTTCACAGACCGAGCGCGTCTCCAGCGGGACCATCCCCATCGCCTTTTATCCCAAGGGCTATTCCGACAAAGCCGTCATCCGCGTGCGGACCCATGACGGTGATCGCCTGGCTTTTTTCATCGAACCCTTTCTGGCCGGAGTCAATCTGGTCCGGGGCCCGGAAGGATGGTAGCTATGATGTCAGTCAACCCTCAGCGCCGCCGAACCGGGTTCACCCGAAAAAGCGGAATCGAAAACGGATTCACTCTCTTGGAAGTGATGGTGGCCCTGGCCGTGGTGGCCATCGCACTGACGGCCATTTATCGCATGCATAGCCAGACCCTGTTCATGGACGCCAGGGGACGGTTCGACACGGTGGCGGCCCTGCTGATGGGTCAGAAGCTGGCCGACATAGACACGATCGAACTGAAGGATCTTTCCGGCGACAGTGGCGATTTCGGTAACGCCCATCCCGGCTACGCATGGCAGATCGAATCGGAGAACGTCTCGTCCGACCTGCTCAAGGAAGACGGGCCGACGCTCAAGCGCATTACCGTCACCATCAGCCGTGACGGGGAAGCATCCGTATTTAAACTGGATGCCTACAGGCTCTTGTATGAATAGCCTGCACCGGCGGCCATCCACGGCAGCGGTCTCCGGCAGCGGGTTCACCCTGCTTGAGATCATGGTGGCGATCTTTATCTTCGCCGTGGTGATCACCACGGTTTTTGGCTCTTTCCGAGCTGTTTTTTCCAGCGCCGACGCTGTCGGCGGCGACGTGGCCGTCTTCGAGTCTGCCCGCACCAGTTTAGGGCGTATGGCCACCGATCTGGGGGGCCTGGTCGTCTCCGACTATCCACGATATACCAAGCCCACGTTCAATGACCCGCAGGACCCCTATCGCCTGGTGGGAGATACGACCGACGTGGGCGGCGGCAGCTTCGGTCGCCTTCGATTCGCCTCACTGGCCCACCTGGCCGTGAACGGGGATTCGCGGCAGGGGGTGTGCCGCATCGTCTACTATGTTCATCAGCGCTCCGACGACTCGCTAGTCCTGCGCCGTGCCGACCACCTCTATCCATTTCCCGATTTTGAGGAGAGCGAAGACGACCCCATTTTATGCGACAACATACTGGCCCTCGAATTCGAATACCTGGGCGACGAGGACGCAACCAGCGACCGTTGGGATTCGGAATCGGCCGACACCGATTTCGCCACACCGCGGGCGGTTGAGATCCGGCTGACGGTGGGAACGCCGACCCGGCCCAAACCATTCACCACACGGGTATCCCTGCATGTGCGCCGTGAAGCAGTTGAATAGCCCCACCGGGCGGGCGGTTCTGGACAACCGCCGGGGGGTGGCGATCCTGGTCGCCATCGGGGTGGTGGCCGTGCTGCTCACCGCCGGGCTAGCCTTGAACAGCCGGATCCGCAGTTCGGTCACCGGCGCCTCCCTTGCCAGAGAGCGGGTGGTGCTCTCCGAGATGGCCGTCTCCGGGGTCCATGCCGCCATGGTGATGCTGATCAATGACCGCAAGGAGAACGACACGGATACGCTTCAGGAAGATTGGGCCAACCCGGAAAAAGTGGCCGAGATGATGGGGATGATCCCCTATGATGATGGCCGTGTCGATGTTCGCATCACCGATGAACGAAGCAAAATCCAGGTGAATGCTCTGGTCAAGTTTCCAGAAGGCCAGCAGTTTTCCGCCAGCCAGCGCTTCCTCTGGGAGCGGCTGCTCGATCAGGTGTTCTCCCTGTTTGAAGCGGTGCCGGACAGCGACCCCAATATGATCATCAATTCGCTGAAAGACTGGATGGACCACGGCGATGACGAGGCCATTACCGGTCTGAGCGGCGCCGAGTCCGACTACTACGAGAGTCTGGAACCACCATACCGGTGTAAAAACGGGCCCTTCGATCACCTGGGAGAAGTCGCCCTCGTTCAGGGGATCACCCCGGACCTGTTTGCCGGCGCAGGCGGCGCTGCCGGGCTCTCATCCCTATTGACCGTGCAAGGTGTGTCGACGGCCGGTGACGGCCGCTTCACCTATGAAGGCAAAATCAACATCTCGACGGCCGACGTTGCCGTGCTCGCCGCCCTGCTGCCTTCCGAGAATTCGGATCTTGCCGAAGCCCTGGCTGACTATCGCGTGGCCAAAGCAGATGAGACGTATACCCACACCGTCACCGATGCCGGTTGGTACAAGAATGTGCCGGGGGCCGGGGGCATCACCATCAGTCCCGATCTGATTACCGTGTCCAGCGACCTATTCCGCATCGTCTCAACCGCTACCCGCAATGAAAGAACCGCCACCGTCAATGTGGTGGTCCAGCGGGAAAAAGAAAAAGACACCGGCAGATGGATCTGTAAAACCTTGATGTGGCAGGCAGAATAGGATATATAAAACGCCTGTTCATGAGTATTGCCCGGGTCGTGTTGGTTTACCTTTTCGACAAGATACGATAATTTTAATAGATGCGGTATAAAATTTGCTTTTATAAACTAAATAAGTGCGTGTTGTGTACTGCGTAATGATAAAAATTCATATCATTATCAATCATTAACGGTTTTCAGATAGCGATGAAGATAGTTGTTTGTTTTCATAAAGCGCCAAAAATTTATCCGTGCACGAACCATTATGAATTAATCGCATAAATTTTGCGCAGGCGTAGCTCCATTTATTTAGATGAAACGAGCCGAAGGTCGCCAGTTTTTAGGAAATCTGAATTTCAATACGCAGCACAAAAAAGCTGATCGCAGCGTTGTCGATCAATAGCCACGGAACCCCAAACAGATAAGCAACCATGAGCCGCAAGGTCCTCAGTTTAGAAATTCGAGAGGAATCGATCGCCGCCGTACTGCTTGACAGCAGTTTCAAGGGCAGCCAGCTGGAGACGCAGGGATTTTTTCCCATCCCCGCGGAGAAAGAAGGCAATGAAGGTATAAAAGCAGCCCTTCAAACCCTCGTGGAAACGATCAATCCCACCGGCGCCACGTGTGTGCTGGGCATCCCCGCAACGCTTGTCTCCTTCAGAAACCTTTCCGTCCCCTTTCATGACATCAAAAAAATCAGGCAGATCCTCCCTTTTGAACTGGAGCCCAGCCTGCCGATTCCAGTCGAGGAACTGATTTTCGATTTCGAGGCCGTAAAACATGACAAGCAGCAGGACCTGCTGACATTTTCCATTAAAAAAGCGGAGATCCAACGCTATCTGGATCTTCTCGAAACGGTGAGTTTAAGGCCGGTTGTCATCATGCCTGGCGGGTATGCCGCGGCCCGGTTTATCTCCACAATGACCGATGACAGCAGTGATTTTATCTTCATCGACAACGGAGAAGGCAACCACACGATCTACGCCGTCTGTTCAGGACACGTTCGCATGGTCCGCACCCTCCCGGTGGCCGGTGACGGCAACCCGATCATCCGCAACCTGGAAACCACCCTGAAGCGCACATTCACCGCCCTTCAGGAAAGCCAGGGAATCGGGGTCGACCCGTCGGCGGTGTTTTCCGCGGGCCCCCAGGCCCCGCTGCTCACCACCGGGAACGGGTCATCCACCTTGTTGGGTGTGCCGGTTAGATCCATCGACGGCTTGCGGACCTTTCCCCGGTTAAAGGGGTCGCTGGATACCCCGCAATGGCAATCCGGACATCTGGACATCGCCCTGGCCCTGGCCCTGATGGAAAGCGAGAGCGTCAGCGGCGTCAATTTCTCCACAGAGCGGTCAACGATCCAGCACTACTGGAGCGAATATCGCAATAATATCATCCTTACCGCCTGTCTGATCCTCCTTGCCCTGGTGACCGCACTGGGAGGCCAACTCCTTGCGGTGAATGCCAAACAGCAACGCCTGGCCGAACTGGACCGACAGATCGAAATGGTCTTTAAAAGCACCTTTCCCGAGGTCACCCGCGTGGAGGCCCCTCTGCAGCAGATGCAAATCAAAATCAAGGCGGCCGGAGACGGCAGCACCGGCTTCGATTTGACCGGCGCACGCGTCCGGGTCATCGACATCCTCAACGCCCTTAGCCAACAGATCCCATCGTCCGCAGACGTCAAGGTCAACCGCATGGTGGTCGGGGCCGACAACGTCGTGCTGTCCGGCGATACGGACACCTTTAACACGGTGGACGACGTCAAGGGGCGGCTGGAAGAAGCGGACCTGTTTACCGGTGTGACCATCAGCTCGGCTGACCTCGAGAAATCGGGAAACCGGGTGAGATTCAAACTGAAACTGGATTTTTAGCGAATCATGGCCATCAAACTCAATCGACGGGAAAAAATCGGTGTAGCTGCAGCAGCGGCCGCCATCGTCATCTTTCTGGTATTGCAGATCCTGGTCTTCCCCCTGTTCGAGAAAAACGCCCAATTATCTCGAACGCTAGCCACCCGGCAACAGGAGCGGGAAGAGATTCTGCTGCTGCAGACCGAATACCTCAAAACGGCAGAAAAGGCTCAAGCGGCGGAGCGTCACCTCAAGAGACGCAAACAAGGCTTCACCCTCTTTTCATTTCTGGAAACCCTGGCGGGACAGACGGGTGTCAAAAGCCATATCGCCTATATGAGACCGACCACAACGAGCCAGAAAGACAGCACGTACCGGCTTTCCATGGTGGAAATGAAGCTGCAGGAAATTACCATGTCGCAATTTCTGGCCTATCTGCACGGCATTGAAACATCCATGGATATGATCGCCATCAAACGGCTCTCCATTTCCAAAGGAGAGCAGAAGGCCGATCTGATCAATACGGTATTTCAAGTCGAAACACTGGAGATGTAACGCTTCTCATGATTTCCGTTAAGGCCGTTTTCGCATATCTATTATACGCCCTGCTGGCGGCAACGCTTTTTTTGGTCCTGCTGTTCCCCGACCAGGCGGTTAAAGCCTATGTGGATGGTCAACTGGCAGCCATCGATCCGTCGCTGAGCATGCAGGCAAAAACGATTCGACCAGCCCTGCCGCCGGGACTCAAAATGATCGACATCGACCTGAACCGTGACAGCGCTCGGCTGGCCCACTTTGAAGACGCCCGTGTGTCACCCTATCTGGGGAGCCTGCTGCAGGACGAAAAACAGGTTCGGTTTCAGGCACGCATCGCCGATGGAACGATAGATGGCCGGGCAACCATGCAGGGCACCGGCCCATCCGGCCCCCTGCGGGTGGAAGCGGATCTTTTTGAGATCCGCCTCGATAAGCTCGATGCAATCCAAACCAATGCGCCCTTCTCCCTTTCCGGCGCCCTCAAAGGTCGGATGACCCACGATGCGTCGCGGACCCCGACGGGCATGACCAGCGGATTGCTGAATGTTTCGGATCTGCACATCACCCTGAAAACGCCTTTTTTCGGCATCACCGATCTGGTGATGGATCAGACGGATGCGGATTTTTCGGTAAGCACGGGGAGCCTGCGGCTAAAATCCCTCACTTTCGACGGCCCCATGCTTGAAGGAAAAATTACCGGAACCATTGAACTGAGACATCCCTTCGAGCAGAGCCGACTGGTTCTCACCGGAAATGCCAAGCCCAGGCCGGAGTTGATTGCCCGGCTTCAAGAAACCATCCCCCAGGGGATCGTCAACCCACAGACACTGGGAACCCGGGGAGTGACCTTCCGGGTGCGCGGTTCCATAGACAGCCCCGATGTCTCCATGAGATAGGCGATGATACCAAAAGCCATTTTCACATTCGTCAATCTGCTCTGCATCACCGTTTCCGCCTATGTGGTCGTTGACGGCTTTTACGGATCCCTGTCTGCGTGGCTGGCCCAGCCCCCCTTGTCAACCCAGCAGAATGTCTACCGGGTGGGCGATACCGTTACCACCAACCGCCCCCTTGCCACATACAATTCGATATTGGAACGCAACCTTTTCAATACCCGTTCCAACAGCGAACCCCAAACGGGAAAAGTGGATGTCGAGTCGCTGGAAGAGACCAAACTGAACCTCAAACTCTGGGGGACGGTTTCCGGCAGCGACGACGGTGACTATGCGGTCATCGAAGATGTCAAGAAACGCGAGCAGAACCTTTACCGTGCCGGCGATGCCATCCAGACAGCCACGGTCAAGGAAATACACAGAGAGAAGGTCGTCCTGACTGAAAACGGAAAGGATGAAGTGCTCCAGATGCAGGAACTGGAGTCGGGCAAGGCCGGCTTCCGGCCCGGCGGGCTTCCCGTTCGCGCGGCGGCGCCATCCTCCGGTGCGGTGCGTGCGCAGCGAATTTCTCTGAGGCGGTCATACATCGAGCAGTCCATGACCGACGTGGCGTCGCTGATGACCCAGGTACAGATCCAGCCACACATGGAAAACGGCGTACCGGCGGGCCTGGCGCTCTCCAGCATCAAACCCAATTCCATTTTCCGGAGAATGGGCCTGAGAAACGGAGACGTCATCGCCGGCGTGGACGGCACTGAAATCACATCGGTGGATGATGCCTTGAAGCTGGTGGACAGCCTTAAATCCGCATCCAACCTCTCCGTGCAGCTAAAACGCAGGGGACAAGAAAAAAACATCGAATATATCATCAGATAGCCGGCCAGGCGCCCCCGGGCCATTGCCGGTCGAAACGGGAAAAAAAGAATGGCTATTGAAAACACAATCGATGCAGCCAGAAAATGCATGGTCGGCGCGCTGATCGCTGTGCTGACGTTTTTTCTCCTTGTCGCCGGCGCCGCCGCCCAGAATCAGGGTCAGGACCAGGGTCAGACGGCCGGTGGCACTGCGGCGGAAAATGGTTCACAGCGCTTTGTCTCCATTGATTTCAACAATGTGGATATCAGCGTGTTCATCAAATTCATCAGTGAACTCACCGGTAAAAACTTCGTGATCGACCAGCGCGTCAAGGGCAAGGTGACCATCATCTCCCCGTCCAAGATCTCTGTAGACGAAGCCTTCAAGGTGTTCGAATCGGTGCTCGATGTTCACGGTTTCGCCACGGTGGAGACCGGCAGGCTGATCAAGATCATTCCGTCTCCGGATGCACGCACCAAAAGCATCGAAACCCGAACCCGGGCCAAAGGCGATTCGGACGATGATCAGGTGGTGACCCAACTGATGCCCCTGCGCTATGCCGACCCTGACGAAGTCAAGCGGCTGTTCACCCCCATGGTTTCCAAGAGCAGCGTCATCCTCTCCTACGCGCCCACCAACACCTTGATCATCACCGACAACTATTCCAATATCGCCCGCCTGATGAAGATACTGAAAACCATCGACATCCCTGGCGTGGGCCGCGAAATCACCATCTTTCCCATCCACAACGCCGATGCCTCCAAGCTGGTGTCTCTGCTGGAAACGGTATTCAAAACCTCCCAGGGCCCGGTCAAAAAAGGGGCGGCCCCATCGGATCGCGGCGCCGCCTTCGTGGCCGACGAACGCACCAACAGCATCATCATGGTGGCCAGCGAGGTTGACACCAACCGGATCCGCAGCCTGATCGACACCCTGGACCTGGAGACGCCCAAGGGCAAGGAGAAGATCCATGTCTACTACCTGGAATATGCGGCGGCGGAGGAAATGGTTGCCGTGCTCAAGGATCTCCCCACACAGGACAAGGCAGCAGCCACCGGCGGTGCCAAGGAAGCGCCGGTGGTTTCCGACAAGGTGACCATTACGGCCGACAAGGCCACCAACAGCCTGATCATCACCGCCGACCGGGATGACTATGCCACGCTGGTGGAAATTATCCGTCAGATCGACATTCCCCGCGCCATGGTTTACATCGAAGCCCTGATCATGGAGGTCAATGCGGCAAAAAGCTTCGATCTGGGCACCGAATGGGTCGTCGGCGACGATGTCGACTTGAACAATGACCGCCAGGGAATCGTTGGCGGCGGCTTCACCACCGATGATTCGAACCTGCAATTCAACCCCACCACCGGGGCTCTGGTACCCGCACTCGCCTCCGGCTTCTCATTGGGCCTGTTCGGCGAAGCGATCGAAATTGCCGGCGTCTCGTTTCCCAGCATCGCAGCCATCATACAGGCCTATAAAAAAGACCGGGATGTCAACATCCTGTCGACGCCTCAGCTGCTCACCACCGACAATCAGGAAGCCAGCATCACGGTGGGCAAGAACATCCCTTTCCAGACCACCACATCCACAACCAACAACGACACCTTCAACTCCTTCGAATACCGGGATGTGGGCAAGACGCTCAAGATCACACCGCAGATCAACAAAGACCGCATGGTCCGCCTGAATCTCTCGCTGGAAGTCTCCGCCCTGGAGAGCAGTGTGGATAATCGGCCGACGACGCTCAAGCGCACCGTGGAAACCACGGTGATGGTTAGGGACACCAGCACCGTGGTCATCGGCGGGCTTATCGACGACACCTTCGCCCAGACCGAATACAAGGTCCCCTGCCTGGGTGATATCCCCGGATTGGGATGGCTGTTCAAAACCCAATCCACCGGCAATGAAAAATCCAATCTGTTCATCTTCATCACCCCCAGGGTGATCCAGACCCCCGAGGAAGCCTCGACCATATACGATTCCAAAATAAGCGAAATAGACGAGATGCGCGAGCTGCAGATCAAGCTCTACGAAGGCGATAGGAACGCACCCCCGGCCGAGACCGTTGAGGACGATACGCCAAACGAACCGGTCCCAGGGGCGATGATCGACGACAAGGGGGACACCGGAAACGCAGGACAGGCCGCCATCATGCAGACCACGCCCCCTGCGGCTTCATCGGCAAGCGATCACTCGACAGACGGCTATCACCTGCAAGTACAGTCCTTCAGCGACCAGCTGTCGGCCATTGCGTCGGCGGAGAGACTCAGACAGATGGGACATCAGGCCCATATCAATGAAACGGATGTGGACGGCAAGATCTGGTATCGGGTGCAAATCGGCGGTTTTCCGGACCGCGTTGCGGCCCAGATGGCCCGGGATAACCTGTCCGGACAGGGTATAACGGACACCCTCATCATAAAAAACGGACCATGAACAAATCCCTGGAAGATATCATAAAGAGCAAGTACGGCGTCTCTGATGAGGACTTTGCGGACGCCGTCAGACAGCACGGTGAAAAAGGGGGCCGCCTGCCTGAGGTGCTGATGCAGCGCAAGATCCTCACCGAGACCCAACTGCTGGATGCCCTGAGCGAACAGTACGACATCCCCTTCTGGCCTGAACTGCCTCTGGAGAGCTTCGGTGAGGATCGCACCCGCAGTGCCCCCATCGGGTTTCTCAAGCGCCATGCCATGGTGCCGCTCGTACTGAAAAACATCCCGGCTGCAGGGGTGGGCGCCCTGCCCGAGGAAATGGTCAATATCATCGCCGTCAACGATCCCGCGGCATTTGAACCCCTGGACGACCTGGCCCGGATGATCGGCTTTTCGTCCTACAACCTGGTGCTCTCCACCAAAAGCGCCATTTTTGCCGCCATCAACCTGATCTTTGACATGAGCCGGGGCACCGCCGAACAGCTGGTTCAGCACATGGAAGAGGATGGCAGTACCATCATCAGCGAGATCGAGGACACGGCCGACCTGCTCGAGGACACCAGCGATGCCCCGATCATCAAACTGGTCAATCATATCATTTCCCAGTCCATCAAGGCCCGTGCCAGCGACATTCACATCGAGCCGTATCAGGACAGCTTCAAGGTGCGCTACCGCGTGGACGGAATCCTCTACGACCTGCTCACGCCGCCGAAATGGATTCAGGCGTCCCTGATCTCACGGATCAAGGTCATGGCCAAACTCAACATCGCCGAAAAGCGGCTGCCCCAGGACGGACGCCTGGAAGTCAAAATCGGCAGCCAGAATGTGGATGTGCGTGTTTCCACCTTGCCCACCACCTTCGGCGAGCGAGTGGTCATGCGCCTGTTGAACAAATCGGATGAGGTGCTGAACCTGAAAGAACTGGGACTGTCGCCCGAGGATCACGA